>JAAWPK010000023.1 GCA_022799935.1 Clostridia bacterium | reverse complement strand
ATGCTATAATTATAGCATTTAATGTAAGACCAGAACCAATAGCAAAAGAAATAGCTCAAAAGGAAGAAATAGAAATAAAACAATATTCTGTAATATATAAGGCTATTGAGGATGTTGAAGCAGCCATGAAAGGAATGCTTGATCCTACATTTGAAGAAAAGGTTATAGGAAATGTAGAAATAAGACAAACATTTAAAGTAAGTAGTATAGGCACAATAGCTGGTGGATATGTATTAGATGGAAAAGTAACAAGAAATGCAGGAGTAAGAGTAATAAGAGAAAATGTTGTAATACATGAAGGAAAACTTGCATCACTTAGAAGATTTAAGGATGATGTAAAAGAAGTTGTATCAGGTTATGAATGTGGACTTCAAATAGAAAACTTTAATGATATTCAAGAAGGAGATACTTTAGAAGTATTTGTTATGGAAGAAGTAAAGAAATAGTTAGAAAAGAGAGGATGTATAAAAATGGCTAATAGTTTAATGAGAAAACAGTTTTGTAAAAGCATTAGAAATGGAGTAAAGTCAGAGAAAGAACAAGCAGAACATGTAAGAAAGGTAAGACAAAGTATATTAGAACATAAATATGGAGGATTGGCTTCTAGAGATGAAGAAGAACGAAAGAAAAAAGAAGCTAAAGGAGAATTAGAAAATGTCAAATAAGAATAACAATAGACTAGGACGCATAGAAGAGGAATTAAAAAAGGAAATAAGTAATATAATTAATTATGAACTTGAAAATCCTAAAATAACAGGACTTATTAGTGTGACTAGAACAAAAATAACGCCAGACCTTAAATATGCAAAAGTGTATGTGAGTATTCTTAATGCTAAAAATACAAATGATACTCTTGCCAACTTAAAAAAGTCCTCAGGATATATAAGGTCAGAAATTGCAAAAAGAATAAATTTAAGAATAACACCAGAGCTTATATTTATATTGGATGATTCAATGGAATATGGAGCCAAGATAGATCAAATTCTAAAAGAGATTATTCCAAAGAAAGAAGATTAGATTAAAAAATAATTTGGAAAATAAATAATAATTATATAAAATATTTTTCAAAAAAGGGGTTATAAACATATGACATTAGATAACATAAAAGAAGAGATAAAAAAAGCAAATACGATAGTGATAGTTACTCACGAATCTCCAGATGGGGATGCTGTGGGTAGCTCACTTGCAATGTATTTAGCTTTAAAACAATTGGGGAAAGATGTAGACATAGTAATACCTACTATGCCTAGGATTTTTGAATTTTTACCTAGTGCTAATGAAATAAAAAAAGAAGGTAGAGATATAGAATATGATTTAGGGATATCATTAGATTGTACAGATACAAAGAGACTGGAAGGATTTGAACCATGGTATGATAATGCTAAAGTGACAATTTCTATAGATCATCACAGAACAAATGCAATGTTTGCTGATTACAATTATGTGGATCCTGTATCTCCAGCTTGTAGCCAAATACTAGTTATAGTTTTAATGTATCTGGGAATAGATATAACAAAAGAGATTGGAGAATGTATTTTGACAGGAATAATAACGGATACAGGTGGATTTAAGTATGAAGGAGTGACAACAGAAACCTTCGAAATAGCTTCAAAACTTTTAGGACTTGGAGTAAATCTTTCTGGAATATACAAGAAAGTTATGCAAGTTAAAACAAAGGCAAATTTTGAACTTACAAAAGTGATTATGGATAGGATGGAATTTTTCGAAAATGGAAAAATAGC
Organism: Clostridia bacterium; assembly: GCA_022799935.1. GTDB lineage: Bacteria > Bacillota > Clostridia > TANB77 > CAG-508 > JAAWPK01. Next base: position 23,283 of record JAAWPK010000023.1, on the reverse strand, counting down.
ATTTACTTACATAACAAAAAAAGATGAAGAAAAATTTAGTGTAGAGCCAGGGGATCATGAAGGTTTAGTAGAGATAGGAAGAGACATAGAAGGTGTTGAAGTTTCTATTTTTATAAGAGAAACAGAAAAGGGATTTAAGACATCACTTCGTTCTAATGAGTATGTAAATGTTGCAGAGGTTGCAGCTATATTCAGTGGAGGAGGACATATAAAAGCTGCTGGTTGTACACTTCCATTTGTATTAGAAAAGGCAAAGGAGAAGATTATAGAACGAACAAAAACATTCTTAAAGTAATTTGAAAAATAATCAGAAGTCATTAAAATTTATAAAAAATCCTTAATGTACATAATACATTTGCGGTATTTTAGTAAATTTTGCATAGAAATATACTAATTCTTTTCCGAGTTATAAAATAATTTTAAATAAGGAAAAATTATAAAAATGGATGGAATATTAATTGTAAATAAACCTGAAAATTGTACATCACATGATGTAGTAAGTAAAGTAAAAAAAATATTAAATGAAAAAGTCGGACATACAGGAACTTTGGACCCTTTAGCTACAGGGGTCCTTCCTTTGCTTATACGGAAAAGGTACAAAAGTATCTAAATATTTAATACAGCATGATAAGAGATATGAAGCAGAAATAAAGCTTGGAGAGATAACAGATACATTGGATAGAGAAGGTAATATTTTAGAAAAAAGAAATGTAAAAAAAAAAAACTTGACAAAAGAAAAAATTGAAAGAATATTAGATAAATTTGTAGGAAAACAACAACAAATACCTCCAATGTATTCTGCAATAAAAGTAAATGGAAAAAAGTTATATGAGTATGCAAGAGAAGGAAAAAAACTAGAAGTTAAACCAAGACAAATTGAAATATATGATATAGAATTAAAAGAAATTGATATAGAAAAAGAAACAATAAACATAATAGTATATGTATCAAAAGGTACATATATAAGAGTTTTATGTAAAGATATTGCAGAAAAACTTGGAGAATTACGGATATATGAATAAATTAAATAGAATAAAAGTACGGAGAATTTGACATAGCAAATTCATTAACTTTAGAAGAATTAGAAAAAGATAAGGAACATATAGGAGAAAAAATAATAGAAATAGAAGACATATTTAAGAAGCATAAAAAAATTATAATAGATAGTAAACGATTAGAACATTTCTTAAACGGAGTAAAACTAACTTTTAATTTAGAAAATCGGCATATATAGGATATATAATGAAAAATCTGAGTTTATTCGGTATAGGAGAAGTTAAAGAGAAAAGGTTAAAAAGAGATGTTATAATATAAAAAGAAAAAAGAATTTCCATAGAATTTGGGAATTCTTTTTTCTAGTTTAAATTATATTTGTGTCAAACTTAAACTACATTTCTTGTTCGCCAGGTATAAAGTAATCAATTACACCATAGATAAGAGCACCAATTATTGCTGCCATCCATGAAATTGAATAACCTGCAACAAAGTATTGTGTTACATATAAAGTTACAACAGCTAAAACAAATCCTACGAAACCTTTACCAAAAGGACTTGCATGTAACCCAGTAAATTTTACTATTAAATAATCCATTATTGTTAAAACTATAGCAGCTATTGCTAAAGACCAAATATTATTTATAGAAAATCCGGGTGTAAAGAATGCTGTAATACCTAAAACTATAGCAGAAACAACAAGTCTACCTATTATTTGCCAAGCTGTGTTACTACTGTTTGCTCTTGAACTTGTTTGATTATTCTCCATGTTCTTAAAACCCCCTTAAAATTTTTCATTATGCTAAATATGAAAGAAAAATCTTTCTGTTATATTATGAGCCGAAAAAAATTTTTTATTCAAAAATAAGAATATTTTAAAAGTAAAATGCTAAGAATATAAATAAAATTTGAATTTTAAAGGAATGATTAGTAATCATGTTAATCACATTTGTAAGATCTATTGTACTTTATATAATTATTTTAATAGTAATGAGATTGATGGGAAAAAGGGAAATTGGTCAGCTTCAACCATTTGAACTTGTTATAGCAATAATGATAGCAGACCTTGCATCAATTCCAATGACAGAAAATCGGAGTCCCAATACAAAATCGGTATAATACCAATACTTCGGACTTTTAGTTATGCATTTAATTATTTCTGTAATTAATATGAAAAGTATAAGAGCAAGAGAAATAATATGTGGAAAACCACGAATACTAATATATAGAGGGAAAATAAATGAAGAAGCACTTAGAAAAGAAAGATTTACTATAAATGAACTAGAAGAAAGACTAAGAGGAAATAATATAAGTTCACTTGGAGATGTAGAATATGCTGTACTTGAGACAAGTGGAGGATTAACAGTAATACCAAAACCAAGTAAAAGAAATACTATCCCAGAAGATTTTAATATAGAACCAGAGTATGAAGGTATACCTTATGATTTAGTAATTGATGGAGTAATAATGAATGAAAATTTAAAAGAGGTTGGAAAAGATCAAACTTGGCTCAAAAAAGAAGTTTCAAAATTTGGTATAAATCCTGAACAAGCGTTAATTGTAACATTAGATGGTAAGGGACAAATTTTCTGCCAAAAGAAAGCAAAATTTGATAAGAGTAAAAATGGGGGCATGGGTTAAAATGAAAAAAGAAATAATTATATCTGTTATAGTTATAATATTAATTGTAGTTTTAAATATAATTACACAAAATCACACCAATAAAACCATGGATGAAATTTTATCAAAATTAGATGAAATAAGGATTGAAATTACTTCAAATGATAATAAAGATGTAAATGAAAGAATTAAAAATTTATTAGAAATCTGGAAAAATAGAAGTGAGTCACTTGCCTATTATATAGAACATGACGAATTAGAAAAGGTTGAACAATATATTAGGGAAGTTAATAGTAATATAGAGACAGAAGAATATACTATGGCAATTCAATCTCTAGATACTTGTAAATTTATTATTGATCATATAAAGGATAAATATGAATTTTCTTTAAAAAATATATTTTAGAATACTATTGAAATTATAAAACTTTGTAATAAAATTAAAAAAGAGTGTCAAGCTGAATAGATGAGCTGTAAATAGTTGCTACTAACAAAAGCACATATTTACAAGGTCATCTATTTTAGTTTTTGCTAAACAATAATTAGAGTGATTAAAAACACTGGTATATATGTTGATTTTTATGTTATTTTGATATATAATATTAAATATTTTAAATTAGGGGGAGTAGGCTATGGAAGAAAATGAATTAGAGCAAGATGTAAATCGTTTAATACAAGTTAGAAAAGAAAAATTAGAGGAACTTACTAAAAATCGGAAAAAATCCTTTTGAAATAACTAAATATAGTAGAACTCATATAAGTGAAGATATAAAGAAAAATTATGAAGAATTTGAGAGCAAAGATGTAACAGTTGCAGGAAGAATAATGGCAAAGAGAATTATGGGAAAAGCATCTTTTTGTACTATACAAGACAGTAAAGGAAAAATTCAAAGCTATGTTAGTACAAACGATTTAGGAGAAGAGAAATATAAAGAATTTAAAACTTATGATGTAGGAGATATAATTGGTATAACTGGATTTGTATTTAAAACAAAAACAGAGGAAATATCTGTGCATGCAAAAGAGATAACACTTCTTTCTAAATCTCTAAGACCATTACCAGAGAAATTTCATGGTCTAAAAGATATGGACTTGAGATATAGACAAAGATATGTAGACTTAATAGTAAATCCAGAAGTAAAAGACACATTTATAAAAAGAAGCCAAATAATAAGTGAAATAAGAAGAGTCTTAGATGAAAAAGGATATTTGGAGGTAGAAACACCAATATTAAATACGATATCTGGTGGAGCAACAGCAAGACCATTTATAACTCATCATAATACTCTAGATTTAGATATGTATTTAAGAATTGCAACTGAATTAAATTTAAAGAGATTAATAGTTGGTGGTTATGATAAAGTATATGAAATAGGAAGAATATTTAGAAATGAAGGAATGGATATAAGACATAATCCAGAATTTACAACAATAGAACTATATTCAGCTTATGAAGACTATAATGATATGATGGATATAGTAGAAGAGATATTCACAAAATGTGCTAATAAAGTATGTGGAACTACAAAGATAACATATCAAGGCACAGAAATAGATTTAGGTTCAAAATGGAAAAGAATAACTATGATAGAAAGTATAAAAGAAGCTTGTGGAGTAGACTTTAATAAAGTAAATACTGATGAAGAAGCAATAGCTTTAGCTAAAGAAAAAAATATAGAAATTCCATCAGGAAAGGAAACAAGAGGACATATTATAAGTTTATTCTTTGATGAATATGTTGAAAAGACTTTGATACAACCAACATTTATATATGATTATCCAATAGAAATATCTCCACTTGCTAAAAAGAAAAAGGATGATCCAAGACTTACAGAAAGATTTGAAGCATTTATTGGTGGAAGAGAGTATGGAAATGCTTTTTCAGAATTAAATGATCCAATTGATCAATATGAGAGATTTAAAGAAGAAATTCAAGCTAGAGAAAATGGAGATGAAGAAGCAGGAATGATGGATGAAGATTATATAAATGCACTTGAATATGGACTTCCTCCAACAGGCGGATTAGGAATTGGAATAGATAGACTTGTAATGCTTTTAACAGATTCGGCTTCAATAAGAGATGTATTATTATTTCCAACTATGAAACCTCTTAATAACGCTTAATGAGTTTTAATACAGTTTAATAAAAGCTTAAAAACATTGAAAATTGTACTAATATAGAAAGTTTAATAAGTATAATGAAAATAAAAAAATATTATATTTTTACTGATTTTTAAGTTAGTAGCATTAAAATTGCATTATAATAAAAAAGAGTGATTTGTAAAATAGGTGGTTTTATGGAAAAACAGAAAGCAAAAAATAAAATACATTCAATTTTTAAATGTATATTTATATTAAGTTTATTATATTATATGTTTTAGCTTATTATTTCGATAAAATATAGTATAACTGGAATAAGTTCTGAATATGTTGGAATACATATAGAATCTTTGTGTAATCATATTCATACAACTTATTATGGTTTTGAGGGATTTGGGGCAGGTATTGAAAATTGTATTATATACACATTGTTTATATTTTGGTTTATTCCTCTATACCAAGCTATATATATAATTATTACTATTGTTAATTGCATTAGAAAAAAAGTAAAAAGTATTAAATAAAAATGAACAACAAATTACATAGTAGATTTATAATATATAAAATAAATGTTAAAATAATAATAAAAAATATGATTGATATTAATATAAAAATATCCTATAATGTATAAATAATTGGAAAACCTTTGCCACTTAAGTAGGGAGATTTACATTACAAGTAGGATATATATAATATATCCTATTTTGTTTTTTGTAATAATAAATTTTAAAGAAAGAATAATGGTTATGAAATTTAATTATAAAGAATATGAAATTCAGGATATAACTTGTAAAGGACCAATGAGAAGAAGATATAATGATTTAGTAGAAAGATACAAAGGTTATATAATATATAGTTATATAAGAGGAGAATATACGAGATATTCTGTTGAAGATGAAAATGAAAATATATTTGTAGAGACAGATAATATTGAAGAAGCACGAGAGTATGTAGATAATGAATTAGCAGATAAATAGAGATATAGAGAGATATAAAACGAAAGGAGTGGAAAATATGCAATTATTAGATTTTTCAAAGGCTTTAGAAATAGCACCAGAATATACTGGTAGTGAAAAGAAAAAGACGATGATATTAAATGACAAAAAATATTTAGTTAAATTTCCAGATCCTAATAGATCAACAAAGTTAGAAATATCATATATAAATAATGTGTATTCTGAATATATAGGTACTAAAATATTTGAATTATGTGGATTCGAAACGCAAAAAGTAGAACTTGGCATTTACAATAAAGATGGAAAAGAAAGAATTGTTTGTGGATGCGAAGATTTTACTAATAATGAAACTAAATTAGTTGAATTTGAAAAGTTTGAAAATGCCAGTATAGAACCAAATCCTTTTAAAAGAGAACTAAAAGATATATTTCATATAGTTGAAACAGGTATATACAATATAGACTTAAAACAATTAAAAGAACAATTTTGGAACATGTTTATAATTGATTGCTTGATAGGCAATGAAGACAGGCACAATGGCAATTGGGGATTTTTAAAGACAATAAAAGATGAAAAATTAGTATTTGCTCCAATCTATGACTGTGGGTCTTGTTTATTTTCAGTATATACAGATGAAAAAATGCAAGAATGTTTAGAAAATATTACTAAAATGCAAGATTGTATCAAAAATACATCATCTGCAATTAGAGATGATGGTTCAAAAATAAAATATTTTGAATTTATTACAAGTTTGAAAAATGAAGATTGTAATAATGCATTAATTAGAATATATGATAAAATTAATTTAAATGAAATTTATAACTTAATAGATAAAATTGATATAATTTCAAATATAAGAAAAGAATTTTACAAAAAAGTTATTGAAGGAAAGTATAAGGCAATATTAACAATAGCTTATAAAAAATTAAATAAAGAATAAGATTAAAAAAGTTTAATGAATTTTTATAAATTCATTCGGGTAGCATTAAAATAGCAGTTTTTAAATACTGAAAAATACCATAGATGATAGTAGTAAAGCGGGTTACAGCAAACTTAATAAAAAGTTCAATGAAACCTTTGGCATAGAATATTTTAAAAATCTAATAAGTTTTATTTAGTAGTACTATAAAAACGGAGGGAAATATGGAAGAAAAAATTGATTTAGACTTAATTTGTGATAGCTGGGAAGCAGAAAATAAAGCAAAAGAAATGGAAAGTTTTAAGAAGGTTATTAATGAATACAGTGAATTATGCGGTGTAGATTTTAGAAAAGAAAATAAATTTGCACATAATGACTATGAAGTTTTTGATTCTTTATTTCAGTTAACAGTTGCACAACCACAATTTTTTGAAGAATTTCATGAAATTTTAAGTAAATATGCATTTAATGATAAAACTTATTTGGACTATACAATAAAAAAGATTACTAAAAATGCAAGTAATGTACAAGCTTTTGTAAATGGATTAATTAATGTAGGATTGATAAACAAAATATATGATATGGAGAACAATTCTATCAATATAGAATCATGTTTAGGTGAATATAATTTTTTCTTCGCAAATGAATATTATAGTGAAAATAAAGAAATTGTAACTTACATTCAAAATAGAGATTTAAATAGGAATTGTCATGTAAATACATTATTCTTACTTAAATGTTTAAAAAGAGGAGAAGCAATAACTGCTAAATGTTCTAATATGTTTAATAATTTATATTATCATTCATATTATAGATGTGATGATATGATTTGTGATTTGAACATAAATTGTGTAATGAGAGAAGAAGACTATAACAAAATATATAATACACAAATAATTTCAGTAGTAAATATTAATAACTTAGAAGAAAAACAAAATAGAGTAAAAAATAATTGCAAAAGTACATTGCAAGATTTGTTAGAAATTGCTGTTTATGAAGAAACCTTAAATAACTAAATATATTAATAAATAATAAAGAAGAATTTGATATGTTTTGTTTATCAAATTCTTTTTTATGTGTTATTAAATTGTATTAAAAAATAAAGGATTGATAAATCATATAAATATGCTATAATATAGAAGTAAAATAAAGAGAGGAGAGTATGATAATAAATATCATACAATAAAAAATGAGAGAAGAATATAAATGGATTGAAGCTACAGAAATGATAGTAAAAAAGATGATAGAAGGGTATGAACATAATAAAGCGGGATATAGCAAAGACATAACTGAAATTGTACAAAGATCAAAGAAAAAGGTAAGTAATTCTACAGAAAAAAAAGAAGGAAAAGAAATAAATGATTTAGATGCTTTCTCAATTTTAAATATAATTTTAACGAGATATGATAAAATAGAAAATAAGCAAAATATGATAAATCAGATAGGAAAAAATATTGGTATAACAGAAATAGTAGAATTTAAAACAGCACAAAAAGGAATAGTGAAGCCATTTTATACACAAACAAGACTAACAAATGGACAAAAAAATGAAAAAAAACTAAAAATACTATTGTGGGAGTTGTTCTGCAGTGCATTTAAGTATGCAAATGATTCTTCAACTTCAAACAAAAATGAGTTTTGCAAGAAATATAATAATGTAGTTATAGAAAATGAAAAAATTAATCAGAATGTAAGTAAACATTTTTATAAGAGGATTACAGTAGGATTATTTTTTGTAAAACCAGAATTCTTTCTACCATTAGACATTTATACAAAAGAATTATTAAAAAATCTAAATTTAATTGAAGAGAATATAGAAGATAATTTAAGAAACGCAAATAATTATTTAGATTTAATAGATAAAGTAAAATTATATATAAAAAATAACACTACAGAATACAAGTCAATTTTTGAAATGTCAAATTATGCTTATGAAACATATAAAGATAAAATTACATATTACGCAGGTGGATATAATTCTAAGGAAGAAACAAAAAGGTACTTTATAGATAAGAATATTTTTGCACTAGGTTGGGAAAATTATGGAAATTTAAAAGAATATATAAAAAACAATGGAAAATTTAAGAAAGAGGATAAAGCTTTAGAATATTTTACAAGACTAAAAAAAAGTGATGTAATTTATCTAACAAATGGAGCAGGACCAGGGAAAACAAGAATTTTTGCAGTAGGCACAATTGGAGAAGACTTTAAAACAGGGTATGAATTAAAAGAAGGAATAGGCCATACTATACCTGTTGATTGGGAAGAATTAGCAGAACCAGTTGTTGTAAATACTTTGATAAATAGAGCTCTTATAGAATTAACTGGGAAAAATGCAAAAATGATATACGAATTTGAAGATATAAACAAAGAGTATATTGACAAAGAAAATAGCGGTGAAATAGAAGTTTCTAAAGATAACAAAATTGGAAGAAATGTTTTAATATATGGAGTTCCAGGGGCTGGAAAAAGTTACTATGTTAAAAATGAAATTTTAAAAGATGTTAGTGAAGAGCGATATGAAAGAGTAGTATTTTATCCAGAATATATGTATTATGACTTTGTAGGTCAAAAAGTTCCTGCAGATAATGGTCAAGGATTACAACCAGAAGCAGGACCATTTACAAGGATATTAAAGAAGGCAATAAAGGATTCAGATAATCACTATTACTTAATAATAGAAGAGATGAACAGAGGAAATGCAGAAGCTATATTTGGAGATATACTTCAACTACTAGATAGAGAAAACGGAGAGAGTGTATACAAAATGGACAATAAGTTTATAAAAGAATGTATAAACGAAAAAAATGAAGAAGATGATGAAGAAACTAATCTAGTAGACAAAATATACATACCTTCAAATTTAAGTATTTATGCAACAGTAAATAATTCGGATCAAAATGTATTTAACTTAGATACAGCATTTGGAAGAAGATGGGAATATGAAATAAAAAGCTGTAATCCTAAAAGAGAGGAAGTTTCAGCTGGAGCAAGCATGTATTTTACAAATGTAATAAATGGAACTAAATATAAATGGAATGAGTTAAGAAAGCAGATAAATAAAGTTATATTACAAACAGAAAGAGTTTACAATAAAGAAGATAAACAAATAGGATTATTTTATATAGAATCAGATTGTTTAAATGAAAATGCAGAAAATACAGATACATATTACAGAAAAAAATTTGCAAATAAAATATTTAGGTATTTATGGCTTGATGTATTTAAAAATTGTAGAGAGGAAATGTTCTATATAAATAAAAGAAGTACATTAGAAGAATTTGTGAATAAATTTGAAGAAAGTGGAAAATTAGAAAATATATTAAAAATAGAATTAGAAGAAAATGATGAAGAATAAAATGAAGAAAGTTAATTTTGAAATATGTGAATCTGGAAAGGAAAATGTCGGAGTTTTTATTGAACAAGATAATAGTATAAAAGTACTTTTACCAATTGGATATAGAGTAGTTAGTGAAGATATTCAGTCTGAGGAATTAAAAAAAGAAATTCGCACATTTTTGAAATTACTTTGCAAAAGTGCAGATATAGAATATAAAGGAGAAAAACAAAAAGAAGAATTTGATATAATTTCAGCAATAAATGTTATAGAGGATTTCTTGGAGTATGGTTTATATAAACAAGTGCAAAGAGAATGTAAATTAAATTCTAAAGGGCGAATAAATTGGAAAAGAACTATAAATACTCCTCAGTTATATATTGATGGAAAAATGATATATCAAAATATTTATAAAGAGACTATTAATTATTTTGCACAAAAGGAAATACAAGATATACAAAAGTATTGCTTAAATCAAATTTCAGATACAATAGGTTTTTTGTTTGATTTTTCCTACAATCTAAAACCAAATATGGAATTTAATGAAACAGAAATGATAGATATTATAAATAAAGAACTTAAAAGTATTAATGAAGATATTAAAACAAAAATGCTTAAAGATTTACTTGATTTCATTGCAAATACAAATTTTGATAAGATAGGCAAAAATAAAGTATATATAAAATATAAATTGTTTGAACATATTTGGCAAGAGCTTGTAGATGTTTTTGGTATAAAAGGAAAAGAAGAATATTATCCGAAAGCTGGATATTATAGTTTAGAAACTGACGAAGAAGTTAATATAACAGTAAATTCACAAATACCAGATACTATTATAAAAAATTATAAAAACTACGAAGAATATGTATTTGTTTTAGATGCGAAGTATTATAGGATAAAGACTTTTCCAAATGAATATGATATATTTAAACAAATTAGATATGGACAGTATGCACAAAATAAAGTACAAAAAGAAAATCCTAATTTAAAAGTAATAAATGCATTTATATTACCAAATAATCTAGGACAGAAAATAGTAGAAATTCAAGAGTTTTATGCAAGACTGGAAGAAAATAAAAATGAGAAGATATATGTTGTATATGTAGATACAAAGGGTTTAATACATAACACTAAAGAAGTTATGGGTAAAGTTATAGAAGAACTAGTAAAGTTAAATAAATAATTGCTACAAAGAACTTGTAAAATATAGTAATAAGTAATTGTATATTTAATTAAATTGTGATATATTATAAGAACTAACAAAAGTAAAGTAAGGAGAGTAACTATGTTTTATACAGATAAAAGATTTATATATATGATGTTAATAATAGTGGTATTAATGAACCTAATGGGAATGACACAAGGACGGTTGGCTATCATTACTTTTAACAGTTCCAGGAGTATTAGTTGCAATAACATTTCATGAGTTTGCACATGCATTTGCTGCAGAAAAACTTGGAGATGATACTCCAGGATTGCAAGGAAGACTTAACTTAAATCCATTAAGTCATATAGATCCAATAGGATTTGTGCTACTTTTATTTGTGGGGTTTGGTTGGGGAAGGCCTGTTGCAATAAATCCTAGAAATTTTAGTAGAAAATATTCACAAGAGGCAGGAGAGGCAATAGTTGCAGCAGCTGGACCAATAATGAATTTCTTACTTGCAATTGTTCTTATGTTAATCTATTGTGCATTATTTAAATTTGGAACTTCATTTGTTGTAGGAACAATTGGAGGAATTATTACATTAATGCTACAATATGCAATAATTATGAATTTAGGACTTGGAATATTTAATCTAATTCCATTACCTCCGTTAGATGGTTCAAAAGTACTTAGAAACTTCTTACCATATAATGCTAAACAATGGCTTTATGAGCATGAACAAATATTTTATATTGTATTTTTAATTATATGGGTTACAGGTATTTCAGGATATATTATTTCACCTATACTTAATTTTACTTATAGTGGTTTAATAAAAATAGGTGCTGCAATTTTTGGGCTTGCTATATAATTAAAGTTAAATTTAGAAAGGATAATATATGAAAGACATAACTGTTTTAGGAATCGAAACAAGCTGTGATGAAACCTCTGTCTCAATTGTAAGAAATGGACGAGAGGTTCTTTCTAATGTTATAAATACACAGATTAAAGTACATGAAAAATTTGGTGGAGTGGTGCCAGAAATAGCTTCAAGAAAACATATAGAAAATATTTCAATTGTAACAGAAGAAGCATTAAAAAAAGCAAATATGAATTTTTCTGATATAGATGTTATATCATGCACTTATGGACCACGGTCTTGTTGGTGCATTACTTGTAGGAGTTCGGCTATGCTAAAGCTTTAAGTTATAGTTTAAATAAGCCTTTAGTGCGGAGTAAATCATATAGAGGGACATATTGCAGCAAATTATATAACATTTAAAGAACTAGAACCAGAGTTTTTATGTTTAATAATATCTGGTGGACACACTCATCTAGTAAAAATAGAAGATTATACGAAATTTGAAGTTTTAGGTAAAACAAGGGATGATGCAGTTCGGAGAAGCATTTGACAAGGTTGCAAGAGTGATGAATTTATCTTACCCACGGAGGACCAAAAGTAGATCTGCTTGCAAAAACAGGAACACCTAATATAGAACTTCCAAGAACCCATTTAGAAGGACTAGACTTTAGCTTTAGTGGAATAAAAACTGCAGTAATTAATTTAAATCATAATAAAAAAGATATAAAAAAAGAAGATTTATGTGCAAGTTTTGAAAAAGCTGTAACAGATATGCTTGTACAAAATACAAAAACAGCAATAAAACAAACTAAACTTAAGAAGCTTGCTTTAGCAGGAGGAGTATCAGCAAATTCATATATAAGAGAAAAGTTTTTGAAACTTGGAAAAGAAATAGGTATAGATGTATATTTCCCAGATTTAAGCTTATGTACAGATAATGCAGCTATGATAGCTTCAGCACGGATATTATAATTACTTAAATGGAAATATATCAAATTTAAGTTTAAATGCTGTTCCAAACTTAAAGATAACATAATTTTAAATATAGGAGGATAATATGTCACTATATGCAATAGCTGACTTACATTTATCTTTTGAAAATCCAAAACCAATGGATATTTTTGGAGATAATTGGAAAGGACACGAAGAAAAGATAAAAAGAGATTGGTTAGACAAAGTAAATGAAGAAGATACTGTGTTAATTCCAGGCGATTTTTCGTGGGCTATGGCACTTAAAGATACATATAAAGATTTTGAATATTTGAATTGTTTACCAGGAAAAAAGATAATGCTTAAAGGAAATCATGATTACTACTGGAATAGTTTAAAAAAGTTAAATGAATTTGTCAAAGAAAACAATTTTCAAAATATAGAATTTTTACATAATAACTCTTATGAAGTAGATGGATATATTATAGCAGGAACAAGAGGTTGGATTATAACAGATACAAAAGAAGATTTAAAATTAATAAATAGAGAACTGATAAGACTAGAATTATCTATTAAAGAAGGGATAGAGAAGTATGGGGACAAACCTATAATTATTTGTATGCATTATCCTCCAACTAATAAAGCGATTTTGGAATATTCGGATTTTATTAAGTTAATGCAAAAATACAATGTAAAAAAATGTGTTTATGGGCATTTACATGGTGAATCACATATTGAGGCTGTGGAAGGTAATGTTTGTGGAATAGAATTTAAACTTGTTAGTGCAGATTATTTAGATTTTAAATTATATAAGTTAGTATAGAAAATATAACAATTAAGTCTACATTTGGATTATTAATAAACGATAGTATTCAAGGAGTAATTATGATTGGGAAAGTAGTAAAGAATATTTCAAATATATACATTGTAAGTTCAGAACGGTATAAACTATGAGTGTTCTTTACGCGGAAAAATGAAACTTGAAGATATAAAACCATGTATACGGAGATAATGTTGAGTTTGAAGTTGTTAGTGAAAGTCAAGCTGTTATAAATACCGTTTTGGAAAGAAATTCATATATAAAAAGACCTAAAGTAGCCAACATTTCTCAAATAATATTTGTGATTTCAGCTAAAATGCCAAAACCAAATTTACTTATCTTGGACAAAGAACTGGCTTTTGCAGAATTTTCAAACATAAAACCAATTATAGTAATAAATAAAATAGACTTAGACAAAGAAGTAGCAGAAACACTTTACAATACATATAAAAAAGTACGGATATAATACTATTAAGACAAATAGTTTAAATGGAGATGGGATAGAAAAAATAAGAGAAGCTTTAAAAAATAATACATCAGTTTTTGCTGGTCAGTCTGGAGTTCGGAAAATCAACTCTTACAAATAGAATTCTAGGGGAAGAAAGAGCCGAAACAGGAGAGATAAGTAAAAAGAATAAAATGGGAAAAAATACAACAACAGAAACTAGTCTTTATGAAATAGGGAAAAATACATATCTCTTAGATACGCCAGGATTTCAAACAATAGATATATATGAAATAGAATCAAGAGACTTAGCAAATTATTATATAGATTTTAGAAAATATTTGGAAAGATGTGAATATGTATCATGTACACATATAAAAGAAGAAAATTGTGGAATAAGAAAAGCACTAGAGGAATGTCAAATAGAAAAAATAAGATATGAAAATTATATAAAAATATATAATGATTTAAAATATAAGGAGGAACATAAATGGTAGAAATATCAACTTCAATATTAAATGTAGAAAAGGAAAATTCAATGAAAGTATTTTATGGATTGGAGGTTGCACACACAGACTATTTTCATATAGATGTAATGGATGGCAAATTTGTTCCAAAAAATACAACAGAACTTATGAAAGAATATTCAAATTCTATAAAGCAAATATCAAATATACCACTTGATGTACATCTTATGGTAGAAAATGTAAAAGAATTTATAGATGAATATATAGGAATTAAACCTAATATAATAACATTCCATATAGAAGCTACAAAATCAAAAGAAGAAGCAATGGAGTTAATAAAATATATTAAAGAAAATGGTATAAAAGTACGGAATTTCAGTAAAGCCAAATACAAAAATAGAAGAAATATATGAATATTTACCATATATACATATGTGTCTAGTAATGACAGTAGAGCCTGGACTTGGAGGACAGAAATTGATACCAGAAACTTTAGAAAAAGTTAAAATTTTAAAAGAATATATAGATAAGAATAATATAGATATTGATATAGAGGTAGATGGCGGAATAAATGGAGAGACAATTGAAAAAGCAAAAAATGCAGGTGCAAATATATTTGTTGCAGGATCTGCAATAGTGAATAAAGAAAACTATGAAGAAGCAATAGAAGTGTTAAGAAATTAGAAAGGAAAAAGATTTGGAACTAGAAGGACAAATTGAAACAATTATATATTGTAATGAAATAAATTCGTATACAGTTGCAAAACTAATAACAGAAAATATACGGAGAAATAACAATAGTCGGATTTCTTCCGTTTGTAAATGTTGGAGATAGTATAACTGTTTCAGGAGAGTATGTGAAACATAAAGACTATGGAGAACAGTTTAAAGTAAATACATTTAGAAAGAATATGCCAGAAACATTAGAAGCACTCGAAAGATATTTAGCAAGTGGAAATATTAAGTGGGTAGGACCAAAGATTGCGAAGAAAATTATTAAAGAATTTAAAGATGAAACTACTTATGTATTAGAAAAAGAGCCAGAGCGATTAGAAATCATAAAAGGAATAACAAGAGAAAAAGCAATGGATATTTCTGAAAGTTTTGTAGAATCAAAAGAACTTTGGAAAATAGTAAGTTTTTTAGAAGAAATAGGAATAAGTTCAAGTTATGCAAAAAAAGTATATGAATTATATGGCATAAATGCAGTAGAAGAAATAAAATGTGATCCATATAGATTAATAGATGTTGTAAGAGGAATAAGCTTTAAGACAATAGATGAAGCAGCTCTAAGGATAGGAATAGATTCAGATGATGAGCAAAGGATAATATATGGAATAAAATATGGACTTTTGCTTAGCTCATATAATGGACATACCTGTGTTATAAAAAATAACTTGCTTGATTTTGTTTCAACCCTTCTTCAAATAACTGAAAGCACTATAAATGATTTCCTAAAACAAATGAAAGCAAAAGGCAATATTGTAATAGAGGAAAGAGACGAACAAGAATGGGTATATCTTACAGAATATTATGAAGCAGAAATGTTTATTGCAGGAAAATTAGTTAGGCTAGATAATGTTAAAAACAGAAAAAGAATAACTAATATAGAAGAAAAATTAAAAAGAATTGAAAAACTAAACAAAATAGAATTATCAGAAAAACAAAGAGAAGCAATATCACTTGTAAATGATAATAATGTATGTGTTATAACAGGAGGACCAGGAACTCGGAAAAACAACAATTATAAAAAGTATAATAGAACTTTATAAAAACGAAGGAAAAAAGCCTATACTTTGTGCTCCTACAGGAAGAGCTGCAAAAAAAATGGCTGAGACAACAGGAGAAGATGCAAAAACATTACATAGACTTCTTCAGATAACAAAAATAAATGAAACTAAATATATAAATGAAGAAACAAATATTGAACCAATAGATGCAGATATAATAATAGTTGATGAGACATCAATGATTGATTTAGCTCTTATGAGGTATTTACTTATGGGAGTATATGAAGGAACAAAACTTGTGCTAGTTCGGAGATGTAGACCAGCTTCCATCAGTTGGACCACGGAAGTATATTAAAAGATATAATCTCATCTGAAAGAATAAGTGTAATAGTATTAGATAAGATTTTTAGACAAGCTGCAAGAAGTAAAATAATATTAAATGCACATAAGGTAAATTCAGGGGAAAGTTTTATAGAAAAAAATGATGATGACTTAAAAAAGGACTTTTTCTTTGTACAGGAAAATAGCCAAGAAAGAATACTAAATTTTGTACTTTCTTTATACAAAGATGGACTTAAAAAGTTTGAAAACTACAATGATTTTAGAAGTGTACAAATAATTACTCCAAGCAAAAAGGGAGCTGTAGGAACAAGAGAATTAAATAAAAAGATTCAAGAACTCATTAATCCAAATGAATTAAAAAAGAAAGAAAAAGCGATAGGAGCATCTGTATTCAGAGAAGGTGACAGTGTTATGCAAATGAAAAATAATTATGATATAGATTGGGAACAAAATGGAGAGATAGGTTCTGGAATTTTTAATGGTGAAATGGGGACTGTGAAAGCGGTAAGCACTATATCAGAATATTTAGAAGTGGATTATGATGGAAAACTTGCAAGATATGAATTTTCTGAATTAGATCAGATAGAGCATTCTTATGCGATAACTGTACATAAATCTCAAGGAAGTGAATTTGATGTAGTTATACTTCCAATAGTTAGATCAGCTCCAATGTTACTTACAAGAAATCTTTTGTATACTGCAATAACAAGAGCTAAAAAGCTTTTAGTAATAATAGGGTCAAAAGATGTAATACAGTTTATGATAAAAAATACGGACGCAAAAGTAAGAAATACAGGACTTTCAACAAAATTGCAAATGATATAAAGGATGTGATATATATATTAGACTTTCTTTTAAGCTTAATATATCCAAATGTATGTGGATTTTGTGGTAAAATTAACCAAAACAGTTTATGTGAAGACTGTGAAAAGAAATTAGACGAAAAACTCATATATAAAATAGACAAAAAAGAAAATAAAAATTTTGAAAAACATATATATTTAGCTAGATATGAAGGTGAGTTTAGAAAAGAAATTCTAAACTATAAATTTGCAGACAAGCCTTATATGTATAAAACATTTTCAAAATTAATATTAAAAAATGAAAAAATATGTGAGATTATAAAATCTTATGATATAATAACAGAAGTACCAATACACAAAAAAAGAAAAAAAGAAAGAGGATATAATCAAAGTGAGCTTATTTCTAAAGAAATAGCAAAAAACATAGAAAATATTAAACATCAAAAATTATTAGTTAAAGCAAGAAATAATAAACATCAAAGCATTTTAAAAAAGGAAGAAAGACAAGAAAATGTTAAAAATGCATATGAGGTGCAAAATAGACAAATAATAAAGGAGAAAAGGATAGTACTTTTTGATGATATATATACAACTGGAGATACAACAAATGAATGCAGTTATGTTCTAAAACAAAATGGAGCAAGGGAAATCTTAGTGCTAACACTTGCAAGATAAAACTTTAAGGAAAAATATTTGAGAAATCAAATAATCAAATGGAGGAACAAATGGAAGAATTAGTTGAGAGTATATTAGATTATGTAAGAGCAGATTATACTGATTATGCAGTTATGATAAATGGAGAATGGGGATCTCGGAAAAACTTACTTTTGGAATAATAAAGTAAGAAACAAAATAGAGTCTATGAGTTTAAATCGGAAAGCAATTCACAACAATATATATGTCATTATATCGGAATATCAAATCTAGAAGAAATAAGTAAAAAAATATTCATAGAAACAACTCAGCTTATGGATAAGAACTTAAAGAAGTATATGGATAATAACGAGATAACTAAAATACCAGAATATGCAAAAACTGGAATAGATATGGCGAATCTTTTTGGGGTTACACAAAATGGAGATAGAGTTAATTATTCAGACTTTTTCTCAACAGACGATAAAGTTTTATGTTTTGATGACCTGGAAAGAGCGAATGTAGATGTTATAGACATTTTGGGATATATAAATAACTTTGTAGAACATGATCATATAAAAACAATAATAATATGTAATGAAAAGGAACTTTCAACAAAACTAAAAAGCACAAACTTAGAAATGAAAACATTTATTGCAACATATATCCTAGATAAAGAAAATGATTTAACAAAGATTACAGATAAACCAATGGTTGAAAAGATACAAGACAAAATAGAATATGTATTTGACAAAGCAAATGATTATGAAAGAATAAAAGAAAAGTTAATAGGAGAAACATTTGAATATCAACCCAAATTTGACTATATAATAAATCGGATTATTAATGAGATATGAGACAAACCCAGATTTAATAAGATTTTTAAGAGAATCAACAGGGATAATAATAACAACATTTAATAAAAGTGGAACTAGAAACCTAAGAATTCTAAAACATGCATTAAATGACTTTAAAAAGATATTTGAGATGGTTAATAATGGATATCCAAATACAAACCATAGAGTGCTTCAAACAATGCTAATATTTACGATAGCAGTTTCATTTGAAATAAAAGCAGGAAAGATAACAAAGGACAAATTTGTAAACATTGCAAATAATGAAGAATATAAAGCAATACTAGTTTCTTCAAGAGTTTTAATGGATAATAGACAGTTCTATATCAAAGAATTTGATAACACATATTATTACAACTTTAAATCAGAATATAGATTCTTTAAATTTATCGAAATGTATGTAAGAACAAGAATATTTGATATGAAGACATTTAAGCAAGACATGGAAATGATAATAAATACAGTAGATACATCAAATCTTCCAGGATATAAGAGATTACTTACAGAGGAGTATTGGAAAATCAGTGATGAAGACTTTGACAGAATAGTAGATGAAATTTTAGAAGATGTAAAAACTGGAAAGACTTCATTAATAGAAAATGTAAAACTATTTATATATTTTGATTACTTAATAAAAAAGGGACTAATAAAACATGATATAAAATCTGTAAAAAATACATTTATAAATGGAATGAATATATCTTCATTAGTATCTACCTATTGTGATAATGTAGAAGATGAATTAGATACAATAGGAATAGGAGAACCATCTCCAGACATAGAGGATATATTAAAACATTTTAATAGTTTAAATTCTAAGTTAAAAGATAGAATGTATATAGAAAAAGCAGATGAAATATTTAAATGTATACCAATGAAAATGGAAGAATTCTATGAAAGATTTGATAAAGAATGTATGAATATACCAATATTTAAGTATTATGATGTATATCAAACATTCCAAAGACTATCTTGTGCAAGTAATGAAGATATAGTAACAATAAAGGAAAAATTAGTAAATAGAGCAGATTTATATACAAAAGAGATAGAACCAGAAATGAAAAATATAAAGCAACTTAAACAAGTAATAGATGATTACTCAGAAGGAAAAGACAATAGCATAAAAATGGTTATGTTAAAAGACTTTTCAAAAGATTTAGGAAAGATATTAGAAAAATATAGAAATTCAGTATTTATATAAAATTAAAATACCTACACTCTTAAAAAAATGAGTGTAGGTATTTTAATTGATATAAAGTTCTATTTCTTATCATACTTTATTTCATGTAATAAATATACTAGACTTTATGTTTATTTTGTTATATAATGCTTATGTAAAGAAGGAAACATATATCATATAATATATAAAAGGATGTGAACTGTTGGTTTATGAATGAAAAATTAGAAGAATTTGAAAGATATCTAAAACATAGAAATGTAGCTATTATTGGAATTGGTGTAAGCAATGTACCATTATTAAAATATATGTATGAATTAGAAGCAAATGTAACAGTATTTGATGAGAGAGGAATAGATGATATTCCAAGTGAAATATTTGAAAAGATTGTAAACTATAATATGAAATATGTATTTGGAAAAGAATGCCTACAAAAATTAGAAGGCTTTGATATAATTTTTAGAGCTCCAAGCTGTATGCCAACAAGAAAAGAATTAAAAGAAGCAGAAAATAAAGGAGCGATAGTGACATCAGAAATAGAAATGCTAATAGAAATGTGCCCAGGAACAGTTATTGGAGTAACTGGAAGTGATGGAAAAACAACAACAACATCTCTAATATATGAAATATTGAAAGAAAAAGAATATAATTGTTATTTAGGCGGAAATATTGGAATACCACTATTTACAAAATTAAAAGAAATGAAAAAAGAAGACTATATAGTTTTAGAATTAAGTAGTTTTCAACTAATGAATATGAAGATAAGTCCTAAAATATCAGTTATAACTAATATAACTCCAAATCATTTGAATGTACATAGTTCATATGAAGAATATATAGAAGCAAAGAAAAATATATTTAAATATCAGGGAAAAGATGATATAGTAGTACTAAACTATGATAATGAAATAACAAGAAATTTTGCAAAAGAAGCAGAAGGAAGAATAGTATTTTTTAGTAGTCAATCAAAATTGGATGATGGTATAATATTAGATGATGATGTGATAAAAAAATGTGAAGACAGAATAAGAAGACATGTATTAAACACAAAAAATGTACATTTAAGAGGAAAACATAATTTTGAGAATATATGTGCAGCACTTGCTGCAACTAGTACACTTGTAGATATAGATACACAAATAGAAGCGGTAAAGAACTTTAAAGGAGTAGAACATAGGATAGAATTTGTAAGAGAAATAGATAGTGTAAAATGGTATAATGATTCAATAGGAACAAGTCCAACAAGAACGATAGCAGGGCTTAATTCGTTTGAAGAAAAAATAGTATTAATTGCAGGAGGATATGATAAACAATTAGATTATCAACCACTTGCTAAACCTATCTTAGACAATGTCAAAACATTAATTTTAATGGGTCAAACAGCAGAAAAGATATTTTTGGCAGTAAAAGAAGAAGGAGAGAAGACAGGAAAGAAAATAGACACATATATGTGTGATACATTAGAAGAGACTGTTAAGTTAGCAAAAAGAAGTGCTAATCCACGGGGAGGTAGTACTATTTTCTCCTGCGAGTGCAAGTTTTGATCTTTTTAAAAACTTCGAAGAAAGAGGCAAGAAATTTAAAGAAATTGTAAATAATATTTAACAAAAGTGTAATTCCTTTAATATTATATATATATAATATTAAAGGGAGGAAACTTATGTATAATGACTATGAAGAATATATGAGGAGTGTTCTAGGATATAAAACGCAAGATACATATAGAGAAAACGACGATTATTATTACTATGATATAACAAGAGCAAATAGAAATATCCAAGAGGTAAATAAACTATATCCAGAAATTTATGGAATCATATACCCAATGGTACAAAAAATATGTATCAGAAGAAGTGTAGGAACTATTACAGAAGAAACATTAACTCAAATGGTAGATGAAATATATAATGTAATAGAACCAAGAGAAGAATTAGAAACAAGAAGTAATGAAAATCAGAAGAATACTGATACAAAAAATACAAAACAGAGAGAACAGCTTAAAGAAACAAGAAGACCAGGCCAAAATAATTATCTACTAAGAGATTTAATAAGAATACTAATAATAAGAGAACTTTTATCAGGAGGAGGACATGGATTTTTTCCAGGAATGCCAGGAACTCGGTGGACCAGGAGGAAGACCTCCTATGCAACCGCCAAGACCAGAAGAACGGAGGAATGGGACCAAGACCACCAATAATGAGACCAGGTAATCTTGGAATGTTTTAAAATATGAAATATTAATATATATTCTTAGTAAGATTAAAATGTATGAAAATTAAAGACATATAACATATACTTTAAAGTTAAAGATGTGTTATATGTCTTTGTTCTATTCATTACTATTAGTCAAAAAAATTATCTGTGTCATCATATGACTAATTATAAATAAAAAACTTCAGCTCTTACTGAAGTTTATCATTCGTCATCTAGATTAATGAAAAGATTATCATCAAAGAACTCTTTCAAATCAATTTGTACACCTTGACATATATATGAAATTGTTATTACAGTTGGATATTTTGTATTTCCCGCCATTATATTTGAAAGTGTTGATTGAGTTATTCCGAGATAATGTTGCAAGTTTATTAAGTGTAATGTTTTTTTCTTTACATAATTTATCTATTCTTAGCTTTATAGCTTGATTTAAAGTCATAATATTTGCCTTTCAAAAATTACTTTATTTAAATTATACTCTGATATATGAGCAAAATTATTCAATAAAGATTTACATAAATCTAAATTAATATTAAACATAGTCTATCATAATATAAAAAAGAAAATTAACCTAAAAAGGTTGACTTTTGTAAAAATATGTGATAAATTGTAAAAAGAGTTAACCAAATTAGGTTAATAAATCTTTTTATGGTTGGAAATTGAGATAGTTTTTGTTTGTTTGGTTTTAACTTTTTCTATTTTAATTTCTAACCATAAGAAGAATTATTAATAGCAAGGAAAATATGAAAAGATGTATTTAATAATATCTTTCTAAAAATTTAGTCAAAAATTAAAACCAAACAAAACCAAAAGAAAGGATAGAAGGAAAACCAAACGATGAAAATAGTCAAACCAAACAAACAGGGTGCAAATCCACCTTTTATTAATCATACCCAAAATGAGAGAGGAATAACACTTATTGCGCTAATAGTAA
>JAAWPK010000022.1 GCA_022799935.1 Clostridia bacterium | reverse complement strand
TGGAATACATATCCATCTATTGTTGTAACTATTATATCATCATTTGTTGTTCTTGAAGCTTCATCTGCTGCTACATTTGCTACAGCTGATTTTATCCAGGTTGCCTCTTTATTCATTTCTCTTGCTAGTTTCTCTAGTGTTATTCTTTCTCCTGTTATTTCATATTTTAGGATTATATTTTCTCTTAATGCTTCTATTTGTTCTTTATATTGAAGTACATTGTATTCCTCTGTTGCTGTTTCACTTACCTTTAATATACTCTCTTCTCCTGTTATCCCACGAATTACTACTACTGTTAATATTATTAACAATATTACTGTTATAACAAGAGCAATGACCGTGATTCCACGCTCATTTTGGTTTGGCTTAACTTTGATTTTCATTTTGGTTTGTTTTCCTCCTTTGTAATCTTTATCTATTTTTGTTTGGCTTTGATCTTTAAACTCTATGTATGATTTTATACCACTTAAAAAAGTTTTCGAGTATGATAAATCATTGTAGAATTACCATGACCCATTCTTGGATAAGCCTAAACAAATTTATCAGACAAATCGACAGTAGTCCTACAATTATTACTTCTTTTATAATTATTGATAAAAGCATAATAAGAATTATTACACTTGGGATAAGACTAATAAGCGTGATTTCACACGCATTTTGAATTGGCTTAACTTTGATTTTCATTTTAAGTTTGGTTTCCTCCTTTGTGCTTTACATTTTTTATAAATGTTTTTGGGCTTTTTATAAAGTTTATGTCGTTTTTTCCTTTTTTATGTATAAAATGTTTTATATTACATTTCCAATATTTTCATATTGTATTTTTATATTACTTCTCCCTTTATGGTTAGAAACTAAAATAGCAAAAGTCAAAACCAAACAAAACCCACTATTTTAATTTCCAACCATAAAGGGAGATTTTAGTATTGATGTAATTTATATATTTATCCACTTTTTAAAACATTTTGTTTTACTTTATCTTTATTTTAAAACAAAATGTTTTAAAAGTCAATATAATTTTTGCTTTTATTATAGAATTTTTATTGGAAGTGTTTCCCCTCTAAAGACTTTAAGCAGAAAGGATATTTTGATTTATATGTTAAAGACAAGAATCAAGGATTTAAGAGAAGACAATGACTATAATCAAAGTCAAATAAGTAATTTTTTAAATATTTCTCAAGTTGCTTATTCCTACTATGAATTAGGTAGAAGGAGTATTCCCCTAGAGATACTTTGTAAAATTGCAGATTTCTATCAAACTAGTGTTGATTATTTACTATATAGAACTGATGTTATGAAATCTTATTCAAAATCTAAAACAGGACTTATTATTAGTGAAGATGTGATGAAAGTAGCCAAAAAAAATAAAGCTTCTTAATTTGTTAGAAGCTCTATTTTTTTATCTTACTTTTTATTTTGAATCTTTTAATGAATCCTTTAATAATTCTAGTTGTGAAATTAATAATGATTCCATTTTTGCTTTATATATATCAAATTGTTTTTGTAAATCATCTAATTCTTTTTCTTTTAATTTTATTTCTGAATCAAGCTTACGAAGCTCCTCTTTTGCAGATGCCTGTGCCTCTGTTATAATTACTTCTGCTTGTTGTTTTGCTACATTTTTTACATCTTCTGCTGTTGTTTGTGCCATAACTAATGTGTTTTGAAGTGTAGCTTCCATTGACTTATATTTAGTAAGCTCTGCATTTAAGTTTTCAATAGTATTTTTTGAATCAGCTACTTCTTTATATATTTTTTCATATGCTATAGTTAATTCATCTAGAAAATCATCTACTTCTTCTGTACTATATCCATTAATTGCTCTTTTTGAAAATTTCTTATTCTCTATATCTAATGGTGTAATCATGTCTTTGTCTCCCTCCTCGGCAAGTTTTGCCTTTAACTTATATTATATAATAATATATTATAACACAAATTTTCTCAACTTACAAATAAAGACGAAATATTTTTAATTTCGCCTCTAATTTTTTATTTATTTCTATTTAAGCCATGATACTGAAAGTTTACTCTTTACTTCTTCTCTGCCCATTTCATTAGCTATGTCATAATTCGCTGGCGCAATTAAAAATATTGAATTAGATATCTTTTGTATATGACCATTTAAAGCATAAACTCCACCGCTTATAAAGTCTACTACTCTTCTTGCAACATCTTTATTTACATATTCAAGATTTACAATGCAAGATTTTCTTTCTTTTAAATATTGGCATATTTCTTCTGATTGTTCAAATGTTGTTGGTTGAGAAATTACCATTTTTATTTGGTTAGCCTGAGGCATATTTACTACTTTATTTTTTCTACCGAAAAGTTTTCTTTCTTCTTCTTCTTCATCTTCCTCTTGTTCTTCTTCATAGTTTTCTATTTCATCTAATTCTTCTTCATCTTCTGGTTCTATTCCAAAGAATCCCCAAACTTTATTCATTAAATTACTTCCAGCCATTATAAAAACCTCCTAATTTTTCCTTTGTGACTTTTCTAGATATAGTATCTTACTTTTTTCATATTTTGTCAATAGTTTTAATACATGTAATGTTTTTTTAATTTTTTTGTAACATTTATGTAACATTAATTATTTGTTCTTATTGTTATCTCATCATATATTCCTATACTCTTCATCGCTATTATCTCATCTTGTGTATATCCCATTTCAGTTAATTCCTTAGTTGTATAATTTACTATTATAGAATAATTGCTATTTTGTTTTAAAACATTTATCAATATTTTATCCTTATATCCAGTTCTATTTCTTATTACATAACTTTTTCCGATTTTCTTCCATTATTGCAGAATTTGGTATTTTTAAACCTGAATAACTCCACCATATTACTTCTAAAGATATCTTTCTATAAGCTATTAATTCTTCTACATATTTACTTGTTTTAAATATTAGCATTACACTTCCATCTTCTTGTTCTTTTTTATAATCTACTGTTACTATTATTTCTGTTCCATCTGTCATTCTAAGTGTTACATTTTTTCCGGATTTCTATATTTTTTGCTTCTTCTGATTCTAGAAATACTGCTACATAGCATTCATAATTGTTTATGATTTTTCCGCGCTTCTTTGCTTGTTGGTATCATTTGTCCTGTTTTTAAATTATATCCCTCTAATAACTTCTTATTTATATTTTCAAAATTATTTGGAGATAATACTTCTTCTAGTCCATCTATTCTATATGAGGCTACACCGCTTCTTTCTGCTTTTATATACTCTTGCCCATTATTTAGTTCTTCTTCTAATTTTCTTCTCTTTTCTATTAAACTACTTATATGTGAACCTGATGGACTAAGCTCTCCTGCAATTTTTGCTTTTTTGATTAGTAGCTCTGATATTGCTTCTTTATATCCTGATATTTCTTCTATATTATTAGTTGATAATATCTTATCTAAATATCCTTCTATCTGTTTATCTAATACTTGTATATCTGCCGAATAGACATCTGTCTGCCCTTCCAGTGCTTCTTGTATATCCTTATCTAACTTTTCAATTTTCTCTTTTAGTGATGTTTCATTATTACTATAATATCTAAATAGATTATCCCCTTTAGACACTTTTGCTCCTTCTGCTTTTATTTCTACTAATCCATTTCGATAGTTTTCTCCGACTCAGAACTTGTTCGTCTCTTATTATATATCCGTACAGCAACTTCTTCTTCATATATTTTTCCGATTTTCTACAACACATACATTGGTAGGTTCTAGAATTAACATTACTAGACTGTATAAAAAGCTAATAGGAATAATAGCTACAAATATAGTAGCTACAATTTTTAATATTCCTTTCTTTATCTTAGCTTTCTTTTCCACTATTTATTCCTCCAATATTTTTCTTATGTTTTTATCACTTCCATCTTCCATATCGAGCCAAATTGCTTCCTTATTTTTCCTAAACCATGTTAATTGCCTTTTTGCATATCTTCTTGTTTCAATTTTTATTTTTTCTATCATTTCTTCTTTTGAAATTTCACCTTGGATATAAAGTTTAGTTTCTTTATATCCAAGAGCCTGCATTGCTGTTGGATATTCTTGATATTTTTTTAGTAATTCTTTTACTTCTTCTATTAGTCCTTTTTCTATCATTAGATCTACCCTTTTATTTATCTTTTCATACAGTTTATTTCTTTCTAAATTCGTCACATACAGTTTATAATCATACTCAACTTCGTTTTTCCTAGATTCTATTTCATTTTGAGTTTTTGTTTTTCCTGTTTCTTTATATATCTCTAATACTCTTATTATTCTTTTCTTATCGTTTGGACTAATCTTTTTCATTGCTTCTTTATCTATTTTTATTGCTTCAGCATTTAATTCTTCTAAATCCTTCTCTTCTAGTTCTTTCCTATATTCTTCATCAAATTTTGTATCATTATATACTATACCATAAATTAAAGAGTTTATATATAATCCGTGTTCCCCCGAACTACTATTGGTTTTTTCCCTTTTTCTAAGACTTTCTTTATACAATTTAAAGCTTGTTTCTGATATTCTGCAACACTATATCTTTCATTTGGATTTACAAAGTCTATCATATGATGTACTATACCATCCATTTCTTCTTTTGTAGGTTTTGCACTTCCTATATTTAATTCTTTATATATTTGCATTGAATCTGCCGATATTATTTCTCCGTCTATTCTTTTTGCTAGCTCTATTGAAAGTGCAGTTTTCCCGAGATGCAGTTGGTCCACATATCACGATAACTTTGCTTTTTGCCATTTTTACCTCCATTTTATTTAAGCTGACTTAATGCTCCTTGCATAAAACTTCCAATATAATTTGTTTCAAATATTAGTACTATAACAAAAGCTATTAATATTATTATTAATCTTTTTCCTGCCTTTTCTGTATCCATTACTTTATCTTTCACTTTTCCAAATGTATTTCCGTATACTTGATAATGCTATCATCGCATTTATTGGTGTGAATATCATTTTTATTACACCTACTGTTTCATCTATTGCTTTCTCATTTTGCACCTGTATTCCTTTTGTATCTATCATACAAATTATACTTATTATAAAATACATTACAATTGTTCCGTGCTACTATATATATAATTCTTTGTTTTGGCTCAAATGAATTTGTGTTATGATATATTGTCACAAAGGCTATTATAAATATTACAAATGCTATTATTTTTATTAGAACCATTCTGATTTCTCCTTTTGGTTTAAATTACTTTCTTCTTGCAAATTTTTTCTCAATATCTGTCTTACTAAGCTTTATTGCTGTTGGTCTTCCATGTGGACATGTAAATGGATTTGGAAGTTTTAGTAAATCATCTAAAAGACTTATAACTTCCTCTTCTGTTAGTGCCATATTTGCTTTTACTGCTGCTTTACATGCTATTGTTGCAATAAATCTTTCTTCTATTTCCTGTTTAGCTGTTCTTGCAACTGTATTTATTTCATCTAATGTTTCCAAAAATAACTCTTTTGTATCTAAATCCAAGCATATATTAGGAACTCCTGTAAGCTTTATTGTGTTATCTCCAAACTCTTCTAATACAAAACCTGCTTTTTGGAACTTGTCCATATTTTCCCTTGCTATATCCATTTCTTTATGTGTTAAAGTTATTATATCTGGAAGCAACATTAGTTGTGAGTCTTTTTCTTCTTCTGAATAATAGTTGTTTTTTACTTTTTCATACATTATTCTTTCATGTGCTGCATGCTGATCTAATATATATAATTCTTTTTCTATTTCAAGTATTATATATGTTTTGAATGCTATTCCTATAAATCTATATGGGATATCATCTTTGTACTGTTCACTTTCTTCAAATAAATTTACATTTTCACTACTTACAGCTATATCTTCTGCATCATTTTTTGTATTTTTACTTTTTTCTTCTTCTTCCTGTTCTTTTCTTCTAGGTTTTCCAAATATTTGTGCATACATATCATCAAATTTTTCTTCAAAAGTTTGCTCTTTTTTCTCTTCTGATTCTTCTGCATTTTCTGTTTCAGTTCTTTCTTGAGCCAAGTTTGTCAAAATTTCTCCTGGTGTAAGAGGTATTTCTCCAGTATTTTCTAAATTTTGATTTTCTATATTTGGTATTTCAATTTCTTTTGTTTCATAATTTTCTGTTTGTACTTCTTGCAAAACATTTTCTGATACAGGTCTTTTAACTTCTTCCTTATTCCCCTCTGTTTCTATTTTTGGAGATGAAGTTTCAGTTGGTTTACCTGATAGTGATAGTGCAGCTAAGCTTTCTCTAATATCTTCTGCTGTTAGACTTTTTCCTTTTTTCATAAACTCATCTATTTTGTTCTTTATTTCATCTTTATTATATATACTACTACTTGAAGGTAGTTCAAATTTTGCTGAGTTTACTTTCTCAGCTTCTTCTGGTTTTTCAAATTCTTCTTGTGCTTTAAAGCTTTCTATTTCTCCAAAGAATTTCTTATTTTCCTCTATTATGTTTGCTTCTTCTGGTTCTTCTTTTCTTAATTCTGCACTTACTTCATTTTGTTCTTCTGTAGATCTAGCAGCTTCAAAATTTAATACATTTCCTTTTACTTCTTCAGTTTTATTCTCTTCTTGTCCTTCAATTTTACTATTATATATGCTTTCTATTACATTGTTTGAGCCAAATTCTGATTCATAATTTGTATTTTTTGCTATCTTCCTAAATAGATTTGCTATAGTGCTTCTTCCTTCATCTTCATCTGCTTTTGCCTCAGTCTTTTCTTCTGTTTTTTCTTTTTCCAATTTTCCTGTTATTTGTGTTTCTGAATTTGCTATTAATTCTGCCTTCAAAAGAGTATCTTGTATTGCATAATATACGGCTTTAAAGACTGTCTGTTCTTCAACAAATCGTACTTCTAATTTTGCTGGGTGTACATTTACATCAACTAAACTTGGACTTAAATTTATATCTAATACTAAGAAACCAAATTTTCCAATAGGTATCATTCCTTTAAATGCCTTTTCAGTTGCATTTGATAATATTCTATCTTTTACATACCTTTCGTTTACAAAAAATATTTGATTTCCTCTATTTGATCTTGCTATTTCTGGTTTTCCAACTACTCCCTTTATTTCTATTCCCTCATAAGTATAATTTACATTTAAACATGCACTTGCAACTGCTTTTCCATATATGCTGTATATTACATTTTTTATATCTCCATCTCCTGTTGTTTGAATTATTGTCTTTCCAGCATTTATTAATTTAAATGATATATCTGTATGTACTAGTGCAAGCCTTGTTATTACATCTTCTATATATCCTGATTCTGTATAATCTTTCTTTAAGAATTTGTATCTTACTGGTGTATTAAAAAATAGGTTTTCTACAAGTATACTAGTTCCATCTGGACACCCTGTTTCTTCTATTTCTAATATATTTCCGCCCTTCTACTACTATTTTATTTCCGTATATCTGATGATGCAGTTTTTGATTTCATTTCTATTCTTGCAATAGCAGCAATACTTGCTAAAGCTTCGCCTCTAAATCCCATTGATCTTACTTCATTTAAATCTTCTGCACTTCTTATCTTACTTGTAGCATGCCTTTCAAATGCAAGTTCCAAGTCATCTCTTTCTATTCCCTTTCCATCATCTGTTATTTTTATATATGATATTCCACCGATTTTTTATTTCTACTGATATATTTTTTGCTCCTGCATCTATTGAATTTTCACACATCTCTTTTATTACTGAAGCAGGCCTTTCTATTACCTCTCCTGCTGCAATTTTGTTTATTGTTAATTCATCTAAAACAACTATATTGCTCATATTTTATTTTCCTCCTAAATCTTAGGCTTTAGTTTTATTTGTAATTATTCTTTTAGATTATATCATTTAATTATATTTTTGCAAATATTTTTTAATTAATATATTATAAAAAATTCATATTAATTCAATTATATATCTATTTTTTCATCATATTTTCCGAAGTGCTTTTTGCAAACCAAATATATTATTGTTTGTATTATATTTATCTCTATTTAATCTCACAATTACTAAGTTTTCTGAGTCTACCTGAAATGTCTCTATATCTATTCTTCCTCTTAAGTCTGAAACAAATATATTATTATTGAAACTAAGAATCATAAAGATAACTCCTACAATACAAATTAAAATTTTCTTATTTGCCTCTTTCAATTGTTGCTCCCCCTTTTATCTTCTTTAGTAATATTTATTATTTTACCATTTAATTATATTTTTGCAAATAGTTTTTTTATTTGCATTTTATGTTAATGTATGCTATAATATTACATATTTTAGAGAGAAGGAAATTATATATGGCTAATTCTACTATAACTAATTTTCATATACCTAGATGGTCTGAACTTCCTAACTTGGATTTATATTTAGATCAAACAGTTACTATTTTAGAAAAATACTTAAAAGATTATATAGGAAATAAAGATGAAACTATTATTACTAAAACCATGATCAATAACTATGTAAAGCAAGGACTTATCAAGCCTCCTAAAAAGAAAAAATATAGTAAAGTACATATTGCTACTCTTTTTGTTATTTGTATTTTAAAGCAAATTTATAGTATTAATGATATTTCTGAACTTATGAAACTTGCTATAAAAACAGCAAGATTCACTAAAGCATATGATGAATTTTGTTCTGCATTAGAAAAAGCTATTCTTTATACATTTAATGGTATTGAATATAGTATTCCTAAAGATATTAGTTTCGAAGAATCACTTTTGACAAGTGTTGCTCAATCTTTTGCAAATAAACTTTATGTTGAAAAAACATTTTTACATAAATAAATTAAAAAGAATTAGTTCTAAATAAAAATTTAGAACTAATTCTTTTTAATTTATAATATTTTGCTCTATAGTTATTGTATTTTCATTTTGAATTGTATTTACCTCTGCATTATTTCTTCCATTTTCTTCTTTTATTACACTTTCAAGTTGCTTAACTAATCTTTGAAGCTCACTTATATCTCTACCCATCTGAGACCAGTCATTTGCATCATTTGATTCTTCTAGATTATTATTTGCTCTTATAATTGATTGTACCAATCCTTCTATTGTTCTTGTATCTTCTACTTCTATATCTACTGCATAATTTGGAGATAATAGGTTCTTAAGAGCTTCTCCGAAGTTGTCTCCTATTGCTACCTTATTTCCGTGAGGCTACAACTACTTTCTTTAGTACTGGTACACTATTTGCCTCATTTAAAGACATTTGATATATTGGAACTATATAAAGTAAAGTATTATCTATTGGAACTATTACCATTTCTTTTGTAATTTTTGTTCCTGTTACATTTAATCCAGATATCTCTTTTGATATTATCTCATCTTGCTCTATTAAATTGTCTAACTGTATTGGTCCTAATACACTACTATCATTTGAATATTTATATAATGTTAATTTGTTATTTCCGGTTCTCTACAATTCCTACTAAATATGCATTTAAGCTTTCTTTTTCATAAAGATTATATGTAAGTACTAACCCAAGCTTATTTTCATTAGAATCTGTAGTCTTTACCATTGTATATATTGGTGACATTTCAGCTTTTGCAGTTGTTGTTATTGTATTCGAATATGAAGCAATTTGCCAAATATCATTTGCTCTATATAAAACATCTGCTGATACATCATGATACATTGTTAACATTTTTGATTGTATTTTATATAAAAATTCTGGATAAGTAAAATATTTTTCTATATCTTTTGGTATTTCACTTTGCTCTTTAAATAAAGTTTTATACATATTATTATATACCATAATTATTGGATCTGTTTTATCTGTTATATAAAATGTGGTTTCTCCATCATATGCATTTATTATAACTTTTGCAGAATTTCTTATATAATTTATTTCTTGCATATTTCCTTCATGTAATATTCTTGTTTTTTGAGAATAAGGATATTCATTTGATACAGTATATGCATCTATTACCCAATAAAGTTTACCATCATCTGATATAACAAGGTATGGATTCTCATCATATAAAAGATATGGCATAACTTTTTTTGCTCTTTCAATTATATTTCTATTTAATAATATTTTACTATCTTTATTTGAAAAAACCATTCCTAAGCTTTTTTTATTTATTGAAACTGCTAATTTATCTAAAAATTTTAGTACTATTCCACCTTCTCCATCATATTTATATGTTGCATTTTGTGAACTTGTCTTTGGATAGTCAAATTCTTCATTTTTATCTGATATTGTAATTATACTATTTGTCTGCATGCCATAATATATTCTAGGTTCTTTTATATCTTTATTTTCAAAATCCTTTGATATATATACTGCATTACCATTATCATCTGTCTTATTTGCTGAAACTAATACCGCTCCAAATCCATGTGTATACTCATCTGCTTTACTATTATATGTAGTATTTGCACTATTTATCTCTCTTGCTGCTATATAAGATAACTCATTCTTATATAAAAATGGTTTTGCATTATTATATGTATAATATCCTGTGCTTGTTTGTGTTTGAAGTAGATTATTTAATGCAACTTTATGAGTTACAACTGGTATATTATTTATAACTTCTTTATGTAAGTCAGCTTCCTCATTTGTAATTGTCCCTACATTTTGTAAATCTATTTCTTCTATTTTTAAATTATATGCTGTCTTTGTATAATCTATATTAGTTGTTATATATGACTTTTCTTTGTCTAGTTCACTGCCATTTACAAAAAATGTTTTGTATCCAATCATTACAATAAATAATCCAACTAGATATACTGGAACTATTGCAAGTGATTTTATTACACTCTTGAAATTACTCTTTTTGAAAAACTTAATTGCCATTGCAACTGATATAATTATTACAACACCTAGTACTCTATATCCCCATAATTTTATTGTACTCTCAATTAATCCAGCTCCAATGATTCCTGTTTTTACAGTATCATTTATATTCAAAAATCTATCTAACACAATATTTTGCATACTTAGTAGCATTATTCCAACAATTAAGACAGTTATTAACATTACATTAAATAATAGATGTTTTATAAGAGTACTATTTTTAAGTGTTTGTCCATCTATTCCATCAAAGTATACATTAAATGATATTATATAATAAATTCCTGTATATACACTTAAAGATGCAACCATAAATATTAAATAATACAGTACAGTATTTATTAGTGGTGCTTGAAACATATAAAAACCTATATCCATATTAAATATAGGGTCTGATATACCAAACCATGCATTATTTACAAATAATATTAATTTTTCCAAAAACAAATCTGGTATAGCTATTGATATAATTAGTGATATAATTAATGCAAGTGATTTATTTGGAAGTTTTGGCATTTCCTTTTTCTCTTCCTCAAAAAAACTCTTTAGTCCTTTTTTTATTAAACTATTTGTTATATATACTACAACAAATACAAAGACAAAATTTGCTCCTATAAGAAATAATCTATATTTCATATTTTGCATAAATATATCTATATAATTTTCACCTATTTCAAATGTCTCTAAATAGTTCGTTCTATATGTTACATAGAATCCAATTACAAATATAACTAAAGCAATAACTACGAGTATTGTTCTTGTTTTTATCTTCTTTTGTTTATTTCTTTTACTTTCTACCCCTTTATTTTTGTCTAGATTATTTTCTATATCTGCCAAAGTATCCTTCTCCTTCCTTTTTCTAGATTATAGCTTTTGCAAAATCACTAGAATTGAAGACCTCCATATCATCTATCTGTTCTCCAACTCCTATAAATTTTACTGGTATTCTATTTTCATTTACAATTCCTATTACAATTCCACCTTTAGCTGTACCATCAAGCTTAGTAAGAACAAGTCCAGTTAAGTTGCTTACTTCTTTGAAAGCTTTTACTTGTTCTACTCCATTTTGTCCGAGTTGTAGCATCTATTACAAGCAAACATTCTTTATCTGCATTTGGAAGTTCCTTTTCTATAACTCTTTGAATCTTCTCTAATTCATCCATTAAATACTTTTTGTTGTGTAATCTTCCAGCAGTATCACAGATAAGTACATCTACATCACTTTCCTTCGCTTTTTGTATAGCTTCAAATACAACTGATGCAGGATCTGCATTTTCTTCTTTTTTAATTATATCACAATTTGCACGGTTTGACCATACTTCTAGTTGTTCTACTGCTGCCGCTCTAAAAGTATCAGCCGCAGCAACCATCACTTTTTTCCCATCTTTTTGCAATCTATTTGCAATTTTGCCTATAGAAGTTGTCTTTCCGGACTCCGTTTACTCCTACTACTAATATAACCGCTGGTTTTGTTTCAAGTTTAAGAGAATTATCACATATTTCTAGTATATTTTGAATTTCTTCTCTTAGTACATTTTTTACTTCTTCTGCCTCTTTAATATTTTCTCTTTTTATTCTATTTCTTAATTTTGATATAATTTCTAAAGATGTTTCCATACCTATATCAGAAATAATTAGAGCTTCTTCCAATTCTTCTAAAAGCTCTTCATCTACTTTTCTAAAATTACTAAACACTCCATTTATTTTCTCATCTATAGAACTCTTAGTTTTGCCCAATCCTTGTTTTAATTTTTCAAAAAAACCCATATATAACTCCTCTCTTATCTATCTTTAGATTATTTTTATAATTCTATCACAAAATTAGCCAATAGTAAAGGATATATGACTTTTATTTATGAAATGATAACTACACTTTAAAATTTATTGCAATTTACATAAAATTATGATATAATAAAAAATAGTGTCTTGGAAGTCCCAAGACTACTGTACCCTAGCACTCCTAATTTTTTTATTAGGAGACATCCCTTTCACCAAATACTTTAAGGAGTGAAAACATGAAAAAAGTAAAACAGTCCCGGAGGGAAAAGAAGTCCCAGCCCAACGCAATTATCCACTGGTGCAACGAAAAAGGTCTTTTGCAGTCTGCCTTAAGGCAGCTCACGATCATCATCTGTATCATCGTGATAGGCGTTGTAAGCTGCCGGCTCACCATCGGCTATATCGGAGAGGGTGCTCATGAGTATTCTGAGCAGGCCTATGACGATATCAAGTCTGAAATCGAAACACATACTTCAAACACAGGTGTTGATGAGGAGGCATTACGGGAAGCAGGAAAAATTGACGAGTACGATATAAAGTGGAGCAAGAGCAACAAAGATTATAAAATCGTAACAGGCAGAATCATAAAGACTTTCTTTGTTGCAGAAGGTAGTGGCGCCATTGCTGTCACCCCCACGCTTGATGATATTGACGACTCTAATAATACCATCAAGTTCAAATTTTCCAGGAACTATAACTCCATAGGGGAATATATGTCCTACTTCTGGAAAGTTTTTGTCACCATTACTGTCACATTAGCTGTTCTTTTGTACATTGCCTTTCTCATTGCCTGGAAAACTTTGATTGCCATAATTACCTTCTTTCAGAAGAAAAAACAACCTGTTGAGGGTAGGCAACCTGAAGATTCCTTCGCCTTAGAATCTGGGGAACTGCTTTCTGGTACATCTACTGAAGAAAGTCAGCATGCAGATTCCTCTGTCTCAGAAGCTGGGGAACTACTTTCTGATACACCTGCTGAAAGAAATCAGCATGCAGATTCCTCCGTCTCAGATTACTCTGATGCTATTCAGTTTCCGATCGAAGAAAGAATAACACTTTGAATCTGAAGGCTTAAAGGCCACTCCATGTTTATCTTTTTTCAAGCACAAAGGGACCACCAGCATTTTGCTGGTGGTCCCTTTGTTGTAACTTACCTAAGTGTCTTTTATTGTAATATCACACTATTTAATTTTAAAGGGATTTACCCAAAGCAATAGTACTCTCCATCTTCTGTTATCTTCCATATTTCCTTTCCTGGTTGCTTAAATCCAGCCTGATACAAAACATTGTCTGGCATCTCTGTATCTAGTCTTCCACGAAGGAAATCTTCTACAACCTTTTGCACTCTTGCATCTGTCTGATTCATACTTGTTGTCCAAGTAGGTTCATATTGTCTAGGAGCATAAATCACATCATGTGCATTATGTGCATACCAAAATTCATCACTTTCTATTCGGTTCGTAATAACATTTGCGACATACGCTATTCCAAGGTCTGAGCAACCACGCGCTTCATAGTAACATATAATGGTTAGATCATAATAATCTCTGTTAAAAAGCCATTCAGCTATTTCCTTTGCAGATTGAAATGCATTTTCTACAACTGCTTCATCATCAAGATATACTTGCTTCTGTTTGATGATTTCATCATATAAAGGTACAATTCGTTCTTCAAACTTTGCCTCTTCCTTTTCTCTTAATGCTGGAGAATAGTCTGGTATGTTTTTTAACATTTTAATGTACTTATCATACTTCCTTTCAAACAGAGAAATCTTTTCTTTGATTTCATTTAACTGTATCATGTATTTATCATATGCTGCTATTAGCCGATTCAAATGCTTATGTGCTTTGTTGGACACTACAGAAGCTGAAACTTCAGAATAAATCGCTAAAATTTCATCCTTAAGTAATTCTTTTTCTGCAAGATAATTCGATACATCCTTATAAGTATCCTCTAGCTCAATAGTATCCTCCTCTGTTGGAATCCTAATAATTTTGATACTTATAAACCATTCTTTGACTTTTTCCTTTGCCTCTGTCGTTACTATATCTGATGTAATACCTAATAGTATCACACTAGCAAGTATAGTTGCTATCAACTGTATCAATTGCATTTTCTTGTCCATTTGGTATATACCCCTTCTGTAAAAATTTTATGTTACAAATACTTTCCTTGCAAATTAGCAATTGCCTTAATATTATATAATATTTTCTATATTATGTCAAATTTTTACACTATACTTTCTAGTTCCTTTATCTTGTCTCTTAATTCAGCCGCCTTTTCAAATTCTAGATTTTGTGCATGTTTTATCATCTCACTTGTTAATTTCTCTATTACATCCTTTATATCTTCTTCTTCTTTTATGTCATATTCATTTTGTATATCTTCGACTATTGTAGCTTTTATTGTATCTCTTACTGTCTTTTTAATTGTTTGAGGTGTTATACCATTTTTTTCATTATACTCTTTTTGAATTTTTCTTCTTCTATTTGTCTCTGATATTGCCTTTTCCATACTTTGAGTCAGCTCATCTGCATACATTATAACCTTTCCATCAGTATTTCTTGCAGCTCTTCCTATTGTTTGAATTAAAGACCTTTCTGAGCGAAGGAATCCCTCTTTATCTGCATCTAGTATGGCAACAAGTGATACCTCTGGTATATCTAATCCTTCCCTTAAAAGGTTTATTCCGAACTAACACATCAAACTTCCCGGATTCTTAAATCCCTTATTATTTCCATTCTCTCCAATGCCTTTATATCTGAATGCATATATCTTACTCTTATATCTAAACTCTTTAGATATGCTGTTAAATCTTCTGCCATTTTTTTAGTTAATGTTGTAACAAGTATTCTCTCATTCTTTTCTGCTCTTACTCTTATTTCTTCTATTAAATCATCTACTTGATTTGTAACTGGTTTTACAATTATTTCTGGATCTAGAAGTCCTGTAGGTCTTATTATCTGTTCTACCACATTTCCATCGGAATTCTCCGTTTCATATTCTGCAGGTGTTGCTGAAACAAATATACATTTATTTATCTTTCTTTCAAATTCTTCAAATTTAAGCGGTCTATTATCCAATGCTGATGGTAATCTAAATCCATAATTTATTAGGCTCTCTTTTCTAGCTCTATCACCATTATACATAGCCCTAACTTGTGGTATTGTTGCATGAGACTCATCTATAAATAAAAGAAAGTCTTTAGGTAAATAATCTAAAAGTGTAAATGGTGCACTTCCTGATTCTCTTCCACTTATATGTCTTGAATAGTTTTCTATACCTTGGCAAAATCCTGTTTCTCTTAACATCTCCATATCAAAATTAGTTCTCTCTTCTATTCTTTGTGCTTCTATTAGTTTGTTATTTTCTTTAAAGTATTTGACTCTTTCTTGTAATTCTTTTTCTATTGTAACTAATGCTCTTTCCATCTTCTCTTCACCTGTAACATAGTGAGAATTAGGAAAAATCATAACATGTTGTCTTAAACCTAATGCTTTACCTGTTAACGGATTTATTTCCGTAACTTTCTCTATTTCATCTCCCCAAAATTCGACTCTTATTGCTTTTTCATTTTGATCAGATGGATAAATTTCTAATATATCCCCTTTTGCTCTAAATGTTCCCCTTTTAAAATCCATTTCATTTCTTGTATATTGCATATTTATTAGCTTTTTTAATATTTCTTCTCTAGACTTTTGCATTCCGTGGTCTTAAAGATACTATCATATTTTCATAATCTATTGGATCTCCGAAGTCCATATATGCAAGAAACTGATGCAACTATTATTACATCTTTTCTTTCAAATAATGCTGCTGTTGCAGAATGTCTTAATTTATCTATCTCATCATTTATTGAAGCATCTTTTTCTATATATGTATCTGTTGAAGCAACATAACTTTCTGGTTGGTAATAATCATAATAACTAACAAAATATTCAACACTATTTTCTGGAAAAAACTCTTTGAATTCGGAATATAGTTGTCCCGCAAGTGTCTTATTATGTGCTAAAACAAGTGCTGGTCTTTGCACCTTTTCTATTACATTTGCCATTGTAAAAGTTTTTCCGAGATCCTGTAACACCTAATAGTGTCTGGAATTGCTTTCCTTCTTCTATTCCTTTACTTAGATATTCTATTGCTTTTGGTTGATCGCCTGTTGGCTTGTATTCTGAATGTATTTTGAACATATTTCCTCCACATTATTGATTTTCTTTTATTATATCTATTACTTTTGGAATTCGCTCTAATCCACTTTTCTTTCCCATATGCCCAATATTTTCAATTAGTATTGGAACAGCATTTATATTTTTAGGATATTCTTCTAATATATTAAAAGGTACTATATGGTCATTATTACTATAAATAGCAAATCTCCTATCACATCTATTTTTAAAATTCTCTAATTCACTTTCAGATACTAAAAAGTCTCTGCACGCTCTATTTAATTCTTCTTTATCTTCCCATTCAAAATATTTAGAAAAACCTGCTAAACTTATATATAATTTGACATTTATATTATTTTCATTAAAATATTTAATAACGAATTCATTACCTATTGAGTGTGCTACTATAATACTATTATTATCTATATATTTCTTATAATCATCAAATACTTTCTTCCATTTTTCATATATAGCACCTTCTCTTGCTGAAAATTCAGGAACTATAATATTATACCCTAATTTTTCAAGTTCTTTTCTTAACCATTCATAAATTTTAGGTATTCCATTATATCCATGAATCAGAAATACATTATTTCTATTCATTCTCAATCCTTTCTCAAAAATATCACTTAACATTTCATCACCTTTTTTATTAAAACTTCTGTTTGTATTTTATCATGTTATGTTATATATGTCAATAAAAAAACAAATTTCCTAGCTTAATAGCTAGGAAATTTGTTTTTTAATATCCAATTGGATTTATTGTTATTGTTGTACTTGGTATATTTGCATTTTTATAATATACTTCAAAAGAGTTTAATTTTACCCAGTCTGCTTGCTCTATTTCTTCATTATCTTCATATTCTTGTTTCCAATCTCCAAAGAATATTGATCCAGATTTAGTTACAGCAATACCTATATAATCTACTATCTGTTCTGAATTCTCTCCAGCAGCAGTAAATCTATATTTTTTAACTCCACTTTCTGTAACTTCTGATACAGTAAATCCTTTAACATCAATAATGTCCTTAACTCCCGCTAATGTTCCTGCTGATGAACTATTAGAAGCTTTAAATACATTATCATAAATTGTTATTTTATTTGTATCTGTAACTTGTCCATTTACTATGTTAGATTTTTTAAGAGTCTTTGATTTGTAAGTTGTTCCACCATCACTATATGTAAAGTTAATTGGTATCAATGTATAGTAAATATCATCAGCTTTAATTACAATATTAGCATTTTTGTCAAAATTGCTAACATTTATTCCATTAGTTACATCAACAGCTGTATTTGGAAGTGTTACATCTCCATTATATATATTATATGATGTTTTTCCATCTCCAACATTTATTCCAGTCTTTGTTACTTCATGTCCAGCAGTTACTGTTATTTCTTCATTAAATGAGAAGTTATTATTGTTTGCTACTGCATCCTCAAGTGCTCTATAAATTTTTAATGTAAATTTTGCATCAACAGGTTTTGCTGTTACAGCAACAGAAATTCCATTTACATAAGTATCTGTTGGTTCAGTTCCAGATATATCTAATCCTGTACTATATGTTGCAGCTACTTTCATTTTTGTATTACTATTTTCTACTTTTATTAATTTATGAGAAACACTATTAACAGGTCTAATATCATTTGCTGTATATCTGTGATAGAATGTTATTCCTTCTACTCTTCTTAATCCTGAAATATCATCTGTTCCATAATTTACACTACTTATTTCTGTTCCATTTTGACTGTTTTCAAATTTAACTTCATTTATCTCAATGTTCTCTGTAACTGTCATAGTTATACTGCTAATAGCTGTACCTTCTGATTTATAGTATGGAGTAATTTTATATTCCCCAGAACCTTTTAAGTTACTCTTAATCATTACTTCTGTACTACTATCTGGTAGAGTAATTATTATTTCATCATAAACTGTTTCTAGTATCTTTCCAGAATTATCTTTGATATCTTTATTTTTAAATTTATATGTTATATTTCTTCCACTCTTTACAGTATCTATTAACTCTTCATTCTTTCCATCTAAAGAAAGCTTAAACTTAATGTTTTCTAAATTAGATAATGCTAAATCCTTTTGATGTAATCCAGATGAAATAGTTGCAATTGCATCTGTAGTTTGTTTATAACATATTCCATATACATTTTCAACATAATCTGTATATATTATATCTTCAACTTCTTTTCTTTCTATATTTATTGGAAGTGATTTTTGTTCATCATTTCCTAAATAAATTTTAATTCTGCCATTCTCTAATTCTTTACCATAATCACTATTTTGCATTGAAATACCTATATAACTAATTTCTGTTGTAGTATCATTATCTGGAACTTTTGAATATTTTGAACCAGATTTAGTAAATGCTGCTACCTTAATATATTTTGTAATATCTGTTCCATCATTAGCTTCTGCTCTAATTACTACTTTATTACTATCATTTTTATCATTATCATCTAAAGATATATTTGATCTATATAGTTTTTCTTTTCCATATTGATCTAATTTTACTAATCCAAATACACTATATACATCTAAACCAACTGGTTCAATATCATATCCTCCTGCAGAAGAAGCTTTTTCATCAAAGCTTAATGTGATATCGCTCATTGTTATTCCTGTTGCACCAGTGCTTGAAGCTAAGAAATAACTAGAAGGTTTTAATATATTTGTATTATAGAATGGAGCTATATCTTCTCCATCTACTGAAATTCTAATATCTATTGGTATTATTACTGTATTGGCTTGTGTTTCTGTTAATGTTACACGAATCTTATATTTGTCAGTATCCTTAAGTACTACAGCACTAGCTACAGTATTTGATACTTCATTTTCTGTTCCCTTTTCATAGATCCTTGCATTTATTTCACTTAATGATACATCTTTAAGTTCTACTTCATGTTCTCCATATGTATAAAATAGTTTTAAATCTGCCTCTACTACTTCTCCTGCTTTTATACCACTTACTTCTCTTCCATCAACAATTGTAGTTCTAAGATTTTCAAATTTTATATCTACTTTATTTACATATTGTATAGTTTCTACATCAAATACTTGTTTAGCTTCTTTCTTTGCATCATTTTTTGACCATACAGTAATTCTATATTTCGCATTGTTTTCTAATATATTATCTCCTACAAATTTAACATCTACTGTTCCATCTGCTTTATCTACAAATTCTACTTTGTATCCATTAGATATATTGATTCCATCCTTACTATTTGTTACACTATATTCTAATTTATCTGAACTAATCTTGTCCTCATCTGCAACTCCCGCTAGTGTAGCAATTACTGTTGCTTTATACCTATCTGCTGTATCTATCTTATTTGATACTGTCATTGTTTTAAATTTCTTAACAACACTTATTGTAGCTTTATCTGAATATTCTACTCCATCTACAGTGCAAGAAATTGTAATTTCATCTCTTCCATATACTGCTTTTTCTGGATCAGATATTAATTTAACCTCTGATGTTATCTCTTTTCTTCCAGCAGCTTTGTAGTTTCCGAATACTTTTACTCCTTCAAATGTAATAGTCTCTTCTTCTACATAGTCTGTTTTAAATCCTGTTCCAATTTCAAATTCAACACCAGCCTCTGTAATATAATCTTTAATCTCTACTATTCTCTTATCTGTTGAAGTTTTTCCTAAACTATTAGTTGCTGTATATATAATTTCATATGTACCTGGTACATCTTTATTTACTGTTCCAGTTATTTTTACTTCTACTTCTCCATCTATTTCATCAATGGCTGTTGCACCTAATTCTGTATACTCTTCTCCTACCTTTAGAACTACATTTCTATCTCCATTTAAAGTAATCTTTGGTGCCTTCTCAACAACATTAACTGCGACAGTATGTGTATATCCTTGATATGTAAATTTAACTTCTTTTACATCTAAAGTTGCTTTTGTAGGTGTAAATGTTACATCTTTAATATCTATTGGTGTTTTTTCTTTTCCTGCATATGCTTTTATAGCATATGCTTCCATACCTTCTAATGTAATATTTTCTCCATTTACATATTCTGTTTTAGGATATTTTGCTATCTCTATACTTTTTACATAGTCTACAACATGTACATTTCTTGTAACTATTTCTGCTTCATTTCCACTAGCATCAGAAGCACTATATACCATTACATAGTCTCCTGGTACATCTTTATTTACATTACTTGATACTTTTACTAGTACATTAGGATCCAAGTTATCTGTTACAGTTGCGCCTTCATCATTATATCCATCAAATACCCTAACTGTTACATCTTTCTCTCCATTTAATGATATAACAGGTTTTTCTTTGTCTGTACTTATATCAGAAGCAGGTATAGAATCTATTATACTTTTCTTTCCTAA
The DNA here is from genome assembly GCA_022799935.1 of Clostridia bacterium. Taxonomy (GTDB): domain Bacteria; phylum Bacillota; class Clostridia; order TANB77; family CAG-508; genus JAAWPK01. The sequence continues at coordinate 4,783 of JAAWPK010000022.1, read as the reverse complement.
TATAAATTCTACGATTCTTCTTGCATCAAATATATTTATTGCATCCTCATTTTCATCATCTACATTTGCTGCTCTTCTTGTATTAGCATCTAAAGTTCCCTCTTTTTCATATAGCAACCATTCTACAATTTTTCTTGCATCAAATATATTAACTTGTCCATCTCCATCAACATCTCCATATATTAATACTGTATATGTAGCTTTTTCAGTTTCTATTCTAGTGCCATTTCCAATTACATCAGATGATATACTTACAACTCTCATTCCTCTATTATTAAATTCTCTTTCAATATCTGCTCTTGTAATTTGTTCATCTGTATCTTTATATATTATAGGTAGATATTTAGTATCATTTTGAGTAAATATATCTCTTGAGAAATCATTTATCTCATATCTATTCATTTCGCTTGCAATAGTATCTCTTATACTTGTTTTTGTATATTCATTTATTCCAAGTACAGAGGCTCCAACAACTACTAAAGTTGCAGGTACTAATAGTAATTTTTTTGGCATTTCTGTTTTCTTAGCTCTTCTAGCTTTTCCTTTTGCTCTTCTAGCTCTTGCCATATTATTTCACCCACCTTTTTCTTATTTTATTCTTCTTCCTAAAGAAGCTGCATCTTTAGCTTTTGACAATGAAGCACCTAATATTATTATGATAATTAATAATACGACAATAATAGCAGCAAGAACTATGATTATTCTTCCATGTCCACAAGAACTGTTGATAATTCCTTCAAATAATCCTTTTTCGTCTAACATTAGACCATCTATAGTTAATTTGTCTTTTACTGAATCATATTCACTTTTTAGTTCTGCACTTTCAGCAATATTAATAGCTTCTTGTAATGCTTTCCAGCTTTCCTCTGTATAGTCTGTTTCAACTTTTCCAATTAGGTCTCTTAATACTTTATTTAATTCTTCTTTTTCAAAAGTTACAGGTACTAATCCTTCTATATTTAATTTTTCTTTTACTTCATCATAAGCAGCATTTGTTTCTGCGCTTTCTGCTGCTGCTATAGCTTCTTGCAATGCTTTCCAGCTTTCTTCTGTATAATCTGTTTCAACTTTTCCTACTAATAATTGTTTTACTGAATCTAATCCTGATTTATCTATTACTTCTGGTTCCTGAGGTGTTTCCTGTGTATCCTTGTCATCTTTTTTAGATGTTGTTGGTTTCTTAGTTGTTGTAGTTGGCTTTTTAGTTGTTGTGTTACTTTTTGCTGCTTCTATTTTTACTGTTGATGACATTCCTGAAAGGCTTGTTTTTCCAGCACTAGTTTGTGCCATTCCACCAGATAGTGAGAATCCTCCACTACCTGTTGCTTTAGCCTTAAATGTGAATGTTACACTTCCTAAATCTGGTTCAGTAGACATTCCTAGATATGTATATCTTGTTGTGCTCTTATTATAGTCTCCTTTTGAACAAGATACAAAATCAAATTTACTAGAATCAAAACTTAGTTTAAATTGTGCTGCTGATACCTTAGATCCAAAAGAAACTGTTATTGATACATTTTGCCCAACAGTTACACTACTTTTTGATGCTTTCATACTTCCTGCAGCATTTACGCTTCCAGTTAAAGCAGTTATCGCAAAAAGCATAATTACTAATATTGTTATAATTTTCATTCCTAATTTCATTAAATTCATCTCTCCTTAACTATATTCGTGTAGTTATTATATCATTTTTTTACCGTTTTGTAAACATAATATATTAACTTTCTTTAAATATTTTTCAAATTATTTTTCTTTATAAAAAAACTAATTGATTTGTCCTGCATGATTTACTAAATCAATTGGTTCATCTGGTTCGTGGTCATAAATATTGCCAATGTTATTTTTATCATTATATTCATCTTTGCTATTATTTAGCATGACAAAACTAACTATTACTATTGCAATAACAATAATAGCTATACTTATACATACAATTATTCTTCTTGTATTTCCCTCCTTCATTTGTTTATTCCTTCCTTTCTTAAGTGTTTAACAATCTATTTTACTTTTGTACTATTTTATTATAATAATAGATTTTTTATTTGTCAACAGTTTTTTACCTAAAAAAAGAAGATATACCAATATTTTTTGGTATATCTTCTTAAACTTTATCTCTTATTGTCGAATTTATTTAGTTGTTGTTCTTGGTCTAATAATAATTTGTTTTTCTTGCTCTACTTTTCCATCAATGTATAGTTTAATTGTATATGTTTTTTCTGTACTTTGTTGCTCTATTGTATGGAACTTAGTTCCTGCTGTTGGTTTATTAAATGTTTTGATTTCTCCTGTACTATCATCAATTACTTCAACTTTATAATTCAATCCATATAAGTTTGTAAAGTTTTCTCCAATAGATAGGTCAACATCTACTATATATTTACCTTTTGAGTTTAATCCTTCAGTAGGTAATTTTACTTCATAGTCTTCAACCATAATTCTTATTTTAGCTGTTGATGTTTTGTCTCCGTTTTTTATAGTTACTTCATATAATCCATCTGATGTTAGGTTAACACTTCCTGCAGCTGTTGATGTATAGTAGTTTTGTCCATTTCTCTTTATTATGCAAGATGTTCCTACATCCCATGTAAGTGTTCCATATGATGTTTCTTTACCTTCTGTATCTGTATATGTTTTTCCACCTTCATATATATCGTTTACAAATTTAATATTTGGTTTAACTGCTGCTTTTTGTATTACTAGTACTGATTTAGCTTGTTCCTTTATCTCATTGTAATTTTGTGTATCTTCTACTATAAATGTTGCTATTATTGTATATGTTCCAGGTGCTGATACTTCTTCTATATTATATTTTACAGAAACTTTTCCTGGTAATTTAGCAAGTAATGTTTCGTTTACTCTTATGCTATGTTTTTCTTCATCTTCTACTATTGTTGTTCCTCTATTTGCAAAATCTTCACATATTGCACTTACATCAATATCTGCTTTTTCTATTGTTAATGTTACAAATGCTTCTGATTTAGTAAATGTATAATTATCTGTATCTGTAAATGCTACTCTTATATTAGCATATGTTCCAGCATTAACTTGTGAATCTTTATCGTTTGCAATTTCTGGTTTAGCTCCTTCTGGTAAATCTGTTGCAACTTCTATCGCTCTTCTATATCCATTGTATGTAACTGTTAAGCTGTCTTCTTCATCTTGTTTTGTTCCATTTACTGCATAAGATACTGTCTTATATTGTAATTGATCAACATCTATTATTGCTTTTGCAACTGTTATAGCTACTCTTTGTTCACTATTTGTTATTTCAAAGTTTCCTGCTGTTTCAGCATTTGGTACAAATTCTACTAAGTATCCATTGTTGTTTACTGTTGGAACTTCATTAGCATTTTTCCATCTAAATTCTCCATAAAGTGTACTTCCTCCTGTTAATCTTGATTCAGATAATTTTTGTCCATATGTTAAGCTTGAAGCTGTTGGGTATGTTAATGTTAATGTTCCTTTTCCAACATGTACTGTTATTGTTCCAGCTGTTTCTTTATAGTTTGTATCTTCTCCATATACTATGTTGAATGAATTATTTCCAGCATTTCCTACTGATGTTTCATCTGAGTCTACAAAACTCCATCCTGTTGGTAATTGTTCTTTAATATCTCCTAATGTTTGTCCAAATGTTGCTTCTAATACTTTTGTTGTAGCTGGTTTTTCTATTTTGTTGATAGTTACTTCTACTTCATCTACTACTTCAGTATGGTTTGCATCTCCTGCATATACTACTGCTAATGTTATTTTTCCTGCATTTGGTGTTTCTAACATTTCTGTTATTCCTCTTAATGCCCATCCTGGATTTTGTTCTTGTAATTTATTTTGGATTCCTTCATATGTTGTCATATAATCTACTTCAATAGGTAGTATTTCATAATCTGTTATTGCTGGTATTTGTTCTACTGTAATATCTAAGTCTAGTCCTGACATTACATTGTAGTTTTCTGTATCCTCTGGTGTGTATTTAACTTTTATTGTTTGTGTTCCAGCATTTCCAACTTTATCTGTTAATGCATTTGCTACTACATCAATACTAAATCCTGTTCCTAATGCTATTAATTTGTTTTCTACTACTTGTAGTGTTTCATCATATTTAGCTGTAATTCCTGTTGGCATTGTTGGCACTTCTGGATCAGCTTTTTCTATTGTAAATGTTCTATCTATTACTACTGTTGTTTCTTCGCCATTTACTGTTGTGTAGTTATTGATACCTGTTACTATAACTCTAGCTGTATATGTTCCAGCATTTCTTGGTTTACCCATTAATGTTTCTTCTGAAACTTCTTCTCCTGCATAGTATTTAATATCTAATACATACTCTGTATCCTCAATTAATGTATTATTATTTGCATTTATTGAAACTGATACTTCTTTTTCTTCTTTATTGTATGTTAGGTTAGCTGGATCTGAAACTTTAATGTTTGATTCTGTTATTATAGCTGGTGTTATTTCATATTCTCCATCTATAAATGTTATATCATAATTTGTATTTCCTGCTGTTCCTACTATTTCGTATATTCCTACAACTGATGTATTTGTAGCTGTTGTTGTTAATTTTATTCCTAAGTTATCTCCATCTACTACTGTTCCTTCTGTTACTGAACTTGTTAATGTTACAATTTCTTCTTTGTATGCACTTGTTTTATTGTCTATTGTTACTGTTACTGGTCTTACATTAATTGTGAATGTTCCTTCTTCGAATGTTACTTCGTAGTTTCCTTGTTCTACTTCTCCTGCTGCTGTTATTGTATATGTTCCTTTATCTTCTCCTTCTGCT
>JAAWPK010000021.1 GCA_022799935.1 Clostridia bacterium | reverse complement strand
GTCCAAAATGAACACCTGCTTCAAGTAATTGTTTCATTGCAACTACTGCCATTTTAAATTCCTCCTTTTAGTTTTAACATCCATAAGACATTAAACATCTATAAAAACTTAAGTTTTAAGCACCTTTATAGACTAATCTTATGTGTCTAATTTATAACTTTGTAAATTATACCACAATTTACATATTAAAATCAATAGTTTTTTTGAATTTTTAGCTACTTTTTGAAAAATTCACCTTATTAAAATAACTCTATATTTTTAATTATAGTTTAAACTTCTACTTTTTGATTTATTTTAATATTATTTTGTTAAAATTTATTCATCCATATTTTTATATTGATTCTTTTTGTAATATTTTAATTCTTTGTCTCATATCTTCTATTAATATATATCGTTATATTGGAGGATTTACGAATGTCTCAAATTAAAAAAATTTTATTTATTATATGTCTTGTAATCATATTTAGTTTTACTTGTTTTAGTTTTTCTTTTGCAAGTAGCTCATATGTATGGTCTGATAGTTCTTCAGGACTTTTGCAGGCTACAAGTCCTACTGAAACAGATTTAAAACTTGAATCAGGAGGAGCCATTCTTATTGAGCAAACAACTGGAACTATTCTCTATGAACATAATGCTCATGAAATGTTCAGACCTGCAAGTGTTACAAAAGTTATGTCTCTTCTTTTAATAATGGAAGCTATAGATAATCGGAGAGATTTCATTAAAAGATAATGTTCCATGTTCTCCTCATGCTTCTTCTATGGGCGGTTCTCAAATATGGCTTGAAGAAAAAGAAACTCTTACTGTTGATGAAATGCTAAAAGCAATTTGTCTAAACTCTGCAAATGACTGCGTTGTTGCTATGGCAGAATTTATTGCTGGTTCTGAAGAAGAATTTGTTTCAAGAATGAATGCTAAAGCTAAATCTTTAGGTATGCATGATACTACTTTTAAAAATTGTCATGGTCTAGATGAAGATGATCATGTAACATCTGCATATGACATTGCAGTAATGTCTAAAGAACTTTTGAACAAACATCCTAATATTACTAAATATACAACTATATATATGGATACTCTAAGAGATCGGAAAAACTCAGCTTGTAAATACAAATAAGCTTGTTAGAAACTACCAAGGATGCACTGGTCTAAAAACAGGTTCTACTTCCCTTGCACTATTTAATTTATCTGCAAGTGCTACTAGAAATGGTCTTTCATTAATTGCTGTAATTATGCATGGTCCTTCAGGAGATATAAGATTTGCAGAAGCTCAAAAACTATTAAATTATGGTTTCTCTAATTTTACAAATATTTCTTTTGGAAATAAAGGAGATATTATTCGGAAATGTTACTATAGAAAAAGGTGTTTCTTCTCAAATAGATGCTGTACTTGAAGAAGATGCTTCATTTTTTGTAGAAAAAACAAAATCTAGTCAGGTAATCCAAAATGTAACCTTTTCAGAAAGCTTAGAAGCACCAATTGAAAAAGGTTATGTTATAGGGAAAGTTACATATTCTATTGATAACAAAGTTGTAAAAACTGTAAATATTGTTGCAAGTGACACTGTAAAAAAGATAAATCTGGTAAATATGAGCACTAATCTTTATGATAATTGGTTTAATTTGCTAAGGAAATATTATAAAAGCCCTTTTTTACAGGGCTTTTATTTTTTTTTTAATATATCTTTACATTTTATGTAAAGCATAGTATAATATTTCAGAATGCTTTAATCTAAGCAAAATGTAGCATTCATTTTTCTAAAAAACTTTGATTGCATTATGCAAGATATGTCTTTTTAGAAAATGCACATTGGCAATACAAAATATTTTATTTGAAAGGTTGGTACAAACAAAATGAGCAAACGCAGTGTAAAGAAAAAGCAAGCCGCTAAGAAAATGCGGAAGTTAAACAAAAGGAGGTTGAAAAACCGCAGAAAACTGAATAAGCAGCAAGATATCAACAAGCAAGTCTCTTCCCAAGGGCCAATACCTAACGAGGACTCTGCTGATTCTAAAGATGATGTGAAGAAGAAATTTGACTTTGAGTCTATCTTTACTTTTATCATGTATTTTCTACTAATTGCATTCTTCCTTGGAATGATGGTTTATCTTATTTATGTAACCTGCTTTGCATGGCCAGATTCTTCTGAAGAGGAAAAACCGAACATTTCTGAAAGCAGTTCTATAATCGAAAACGATGAATCAAATTTCCAAGGTGAAGAAATCACTGATAACGGCGTCTCAGATCCTCAACCTGAAGCTTACGAACACACAGAAGTAGCACCTGCATCTGAAGAAGATACTAAGCAGCCTCTTCAAGATCTTAAAGCAGAATTTCTTTTCTATGATGTAACCGAGCATACAACCGATGAGCTTATCGCTATTGCTTCAACTCTTGAATTCCGTAAAGGTCCTTGGCCTGAAGGATATAATTGGAGACTTTATATGGACCCTGATGTAGAATTACCTTCAGATGACCCATTAGAAATATCCAAGTTCTATGCAGATCTCCGTAATAAGGATAAGTGGACAGGTTATCCTGTTGAACGCGATGGATTTCGTATTTCCTATGATCGTAGAGGCAGAATGGAAATCAACAACGAACTTACAGGAGTTCAGGTTGATGAGTATTTCTACTATGACATCGCAGAGGAACTTTACCTTCGAGGAGTTTGGGATGGAAATCCAACCACATTAGGATCTCATGTAATTTCAATTTCAGATTGGGGCGGTGAGCTTCTTGTTGATGATTATATTGTAGGCAATCTTCAAGAATGCATAGATTTGCCTTTGGAATTTGATTTCGACATTAACCTCAACTATTTCTATCGCTTCGGAGAAGGTGCATATATGCTCTCTAATCAGTCCCTGATAAGGTATTTTAGAAGAGAAGCTATATCTGTACCTGGTGGTCCTTTAGATTTTAGCAAACTGGACTTAGATAACGGCAGAGCACTCTATTTTTGTACCCTGCTTTATAGCGAAGTTTGGGATAAGCTATTCTTAGTTGTACATACTTGTCCCAATGAATATGCAGGAACTGAAAGCGAAACAGCCTTTTGGGATATTGAAGATGAACCAAAGAAATTTCTTTATATCTTTCCAGACTACAATGTATCAAAAGTAAAGTTCGTTTCCGAAATCAAGAATTTTGGACACTGGGGCAGTGGAGATGATGCTGTCTACTTTATTGATACAAATGATGTTTGTTGGAGATATGGAGAATCTGGGTTCTATAAAACCGATACCCCTTTCGACTAACGCCAAATATGCAAAAGCCACTGCAGGAGTAATACTCCTGCAGTGGCTCTGCTTTTTATCTTATTAGACTTTATAACTGTATGACTTCTCAGTTTTATACTATATCTCTTTTGTTAAAACTATCAAACATTGTAACTATCATTAAAACGACACATACTGCTAGTACTGATAATGAAAATCCCACATTTGTATTTCCTGTTCCTGCCATATTTTGTACCATAGTAAATGATACATTGTTTGCAAATATTGCATCCTGAAGTCCCATATTATTAAATGGTATAAATTTAACCCAGTCAGCTGATATTAAAGTATTAAGTATATTCATTACTATTCCAGAACCAACATAGCATCCAATACTTACTCCAACAGATAAAGCTGTATTTCTTGTAAGTACTGACAATAGTATTCCAAAAAACATATATACTATTATATCTATATCACTTGCTAGGAAATAAAGTATTGTATAAATGAAATTAGATATTGTTTTTACTTCTCCGTTTTCTACATATAAATATGTATTTCCTGCATCTTCAAAGAATATATTTCCAATAATTACACTAAGTAGTGAAAGTATTAATGTTAATACTACTAGTATAATCAGTGTAGATAAAATTTTAGAAAGTAATATTTTCCATCTCTTATTTGGTGTAAATAGTAAAAATTTTATTGTTCCTTTTGATATTTCTGTTGATATAATAGAGCCTGATGTTATTATGATTAATAGTGATACGCACATCAATGCAAAAGATGGTGCAATTCCATCATATATCCCCCTTGCTGATGTTGCACTAGATAGTACTTGAATATTATTTTCTAATCTGTATTCAGCAATCTTTATATCATCTTTTAATTTTTCTATTTCTTCTATTTTTAATAATTTCCCTGTTTGTCGATTTATACCTGTTTTTAAGCATTCCTTCATAGATACAATATCATTATATACAGTTTCTCTCCAGTTGCCTTCTATTTTATCTTCTGTATATATTTCATATTTTTCACGAAGGTTTAATAAATATATTTCATTTTCATAAGCTTCTTTTTCTATTTTTTTGTTATCATATTTTTGCTTTGCTTCTTCTTTAAGAATTCCTATGAATTTAGAATGGTCATTTTTTTCAAGTGCCTCTATCCTTTCATTTACTATTTTTTCATTCTCTTTTTGTATTCCTTCATCTTTTATGTCTCTATTTAAGATTAAATTTTGTTTTGCTACTTCTATTTCTGATAAAGCTTTTACTTTCCAATAATTAGGAGAATAATTGTATAAATAGTTTATATCATATTTTAATGCTAGTTCATAAGTTTCCATTTGTGCTCTTATTTCTGCATTTGAATAAGTGTCATAATGATTTTCACTTGATTCAAGAGTTCTCTTCATCTCTGCAATTTGAGTTTGTATTTCTTCCTTCCAATTTTCTTCCATAAAATAACTTACATAACCATTTAAAGATATTACTAAATTTGCAAGTCCAACTGAGGCAAATAATGCAAGTACTGATATAATAATTATTATTTTTGTAGAGGTCTTTTTTAATGTTTTAATTGTTTCATTTTGTATTAATTTAATTATTTTCATTGTTTTTACCTCCTTGTCTTTCTGTTGCAGCAAAGAATATATCTTCTAGACTCTTTTCCTTTTGTATTACATTAAATATGTCTATATTGTTTTTAACAAGTATTTTTATAACCTCTGGAACTTTTCCATATTCAGTATTGACTGATAATTTTCCTTCCTTCATACTTACTTCATACCCATTTTCTTTTAAAGCTTTTTCTCCTTTTTTTACATCCTTTACTGTAAATACTGTTTCTTCTTTTGTTGTTTCTTCCTCTTCTTTGTTTCCTATTTCTTCTACTTTTACAATTTTTCCTTTATTTATTACTGCAACTTTATCACACATAAGTTCCATTTCTGTAAGTATATGTGAAGATATAAATACTGCTGTTTTTTCTTTTCTTGATATATCTTTTAGTATATCCCTTAAATGTTTTATTCCTGCTGGATCTAGACCATTTGTTGGTTCATCTAATATTAATAATTTAGGTGAATGAAGAAGTGTAAGTGCAAGTCCCATTCTTTGTTTCATTCCAAGTGAATATTTAGAAACTTTCATTTTTGCAGCCTCTTTCATCCCAACCAATTCTATTATTTCTTCTATTCTTTTCTCACTTACATTTCTAAGTCTTGCATATAATTTCAAATTATCTATTCCTGATATATATCCATACATATCTGGATTTTCTACTATTCCACTTGAACATTCCATTGCTTTTTCAAATTCTTTTTTTACATCAAAACCTGCTATTTTTATTTCGCCTTCATCTATACTTAAAAGTCCTAATATCATTTTTATTGTTGTAGTTTTTCCGTGCTCCATTTGGTCCTAAGAAACCAAATATTTCGCCTTGTTTTACTTCTAAGTTTACACTATCTACAACTTTTGTTTTTCCAAAAAACTTGCTTAAGTTTTTTATTTCTAATATAGTTTCCATACTTTCCCTCCTTTTGATAAATATTCTACATCATATTATAAGTAACAGTTCCCATCATTCCTTGTTGATTTCCTCCATAATATGTTAAATCTGCATAAACAACTTTCCAATTATTATCTACTTTTTTAAGTGTAATTGTTTCAAGATTTGCATTAAAGTTTTCTTTTTTAGTAGTCTCTTCTAGTTCAGCTCCCAGATATTTTGTCTCTACATCTATTTTTGTATCAAATGCAACTGTTACTTGATCAGAATCAAAGTCAAATTTTCTTATTTTTGTTATCTCTCTATTATACTTAACTATAGCTGAACTAAATATATCATTACTATTTTCCAAAAAATCTCCAATTATTTCTTTTTGCATATTTATTGCAGTTTCATTGTCTATCATTTTGTTTTTTAGTTCTTCTGCAAATTTATTCATTTGAGTGTTTATCTCTTTTTTTAAGTCTTCTTTCTTTTTTTCTGCCTCTCCTGCTGTTATCTGAGAATTATTATATATCTTTTGGTTCTCTTCTGGCATTACAGCATATTTATTAGTTAGTTCTACATATTCTTTACATATTTTTTCTATATCTGCTTTTTCTTTATTTCTATTTGCTTCTACCCCTATCAAATATATGCTTAATATAATCAGAACTATTATTGTAAGTATAAGTCCTTTATTAACTTTTCTTAAAACTTTCATAATTACCCTCCTTTTTTCAGCTATCATTATATATCTAGCAAATTCTAATTACAATTAATATTTTCTTAATTTTTCTTTATAGTTGGGACAAAAAATAAGAAAGTATCTCTACTTTCCAAATAAAAATCCCCCACATTAGCCGTACTTTTAAGAAATTTTATGGACCTGTATACTTACAGGTGGGTGCTTACCTAAATACTTATGGGTTTCTTACTATCATATTTGTGCAAGCATACACGCCATATTTAGAGATTCGGCTCCCGTATCCATTACTTTGTAGGTTCTAAAATTTCTTTATGTTCACGCACCATGTAGGGATTTAAATTTATTTATTAAGTTATATATATTGTAACATATTTTTGCTATTTTTACAAGTTATTTTACTAACTTTTTAAAGTATTTTATACTTCATTACTTAGGACTGTATTATTACTATCTTGATTATTTGGAGCTACTACATTCGCATTTGTTTGAATAGCATTTATATCATTAGTTCCATTTGTCATAGTATTTTCTACAGGACTATTTGTAACATTTGTATCAATAACATTTGTGTTTACTATGTTTGCATCTACATCATTTACAATTACATTATTTTGATTTACTTCATTTGCTACTATATTATTTGTATTAACATTATTTGTATCATTTACTGTATTTGATAAATCATTTTGATTATCTAATATAACATCTCCTTCTACCTCTGGCTTATCATTTATTCCTAGACTTTTCTTCATTGCATTTATATATTCTCTTGCATTATATTCTTTACCATTAAAGTATATATAATATGCAGTTGCCCCTGAACTTGTTATAGAATATATTGAGTCATATCTTAAATCTATTATTTCAGTTCCACTTGTATGTACACCTCCATACTTTTTATCTTTTGAAACTACTACAACTTTTGTATCTCCAATAGTTAATGCATTATTTACAACTTTATCATTTGTATTTTCATTTACATAGCCTACTGTATCGTATATAAGTTCTGTAATCTTCTTTCCTTTAACATCAAGAAATCCCCATTTTTTATTTAATTCTACTGGTATTAAAGTATTATATAGAATGTATTGACTTTTTAAATTATCTGCTGGGAATTTTGATGTGTCTATACCTATTTTGTCATATTCTATGTGTACAACTAGACTTTCTGATGAATCAACCACTCCATATTTGCTATTGCTTTTTACCAAATAATACCCTAAAGTATGATCCATTACTTTTATATCATCATAAGAAACACTTATCTTTGTATCTCCTGAACTATATGCAATTCCTACTTTATTACTAGAATTTGTTATTATAAATTCTCCTGAATTTTCAATGAATTCTATTTTATTATATCTAGGACTTATTATCTCATTTCCATCTATTGATAATACTCCATATTTACCTGTTGATTGTTTAGAAGCAACAATCATTCCATAAATCAATGCCTTTTGATTAGCAAAGTCACTACTTAAATCAGAATATCCATATGTACTTTCTATTATTCCAGAATAGTAATTTACTAAAAATGGTAATGTTTGTATTACTATATCATTCTTCTCTCTATCATAAGAAAAAAGTGAGTTAAATCCAATTGAAAAACCATCTGATATAACATATAATTTATCATTAACCATAGTCACAGGTTCTGTTATTATTATATTTTGATAATCGTCTTTTGAATTAGGAGCTACTTTACTTATAATTCTAGAATTCTGAAAAAATGAAGTTGTTTCTGTAGATTTTATCTTATCATTCTTAGTTGTAGATTCTACATACATTTTTGTTCTATCTTCAATATTTTCTTTATATTCTCCATTATGTGCTTCGTATCCAACAAATGGCGCTATATCTCTTATTGATATATAAACTTTTCCGTTCATCTGTAATAATAAATGTATCTTGTTCAAAACTTATCTTCTTTCCATCGATTGATACACTAAGTTTTCTTCCTTGTACAGTTATCATTGCATAAACTATTCCAATAACACCTATAATTGTTAGTATTATAAATACTGATACTATTGTTGCTATACTTTTTCCCTTCTTCTTTTCTTTCTTGTTTAGTATTATTTCATCATCATTTTCTATTTTCATAATATCCTCCTTTATTCTTCTGTATAACCATATTTTTTATAAAATTCTTTTTTAAAATCTAATAAACTATCATTCTCTATTGCTTCTCTTACATTTTCCATAAGTCTTGTTAAAAATCTTAAGTTATGTGTTGATAATAATCTAACTGCTAATATCTCATTTGCTTTTACTAAATGTCTTATGTATGCTCTAGTATAATTCCTACATGTATAACAATCACATTCTGGATCCAAAGTCGAAAAATCTCTTTCATATGTCTGATTTCTAACAACTACCTTTCCATGTGATGTAAGTGCTGTTCCGATTTCTTGCAATTCTTGTTGGTAATACACAGTCACACATATCTATTCCTGCAATTGCTGCTTCAATTAAATAGTCTGGTGTTCCAACACCCATCAAATATCTTGGCTTGTCCTTTGGCATTAGTGGAGTTGTATACTTAAGAATTTTTAAAAATTCTTCTTTAGGTTCTCCTACACTAATTCCTCCTATTGCATATCCTGGAAAATCTAATTTTATTAAGTCCTCTACACTCTGTTTTCTTAAATCCTCATAAAATCCACCTTGTATAATTCCGAATAAACCTTGTTTATCTTCCTTTTTATGTGCAGCTTTACATCTTACTGCCCATCTTGTGGTTCTTTCCATAGATTGTTTTGTATATTCATAACTTGCAGGATATTCTACACATTCATCAAATGACATTATTATATCTGCTCCAAGTGAATTTTCTATTTCCATTACTTTTTCAGGAGAAAAAAAATGTTTACTACCATCCAAATGTGATTTAAATTCTACTCCTTCTTCTGAGATTGTCCTTAAATCACTTAAACTAAACACTTGAAATCCGTCCACAATCTGTAAGAATAGGCCTGTCCCATCTCATAAATTCATGAAGTCCACCTGCTTCTTCAACCAATTTGTGCCCTGGTCTTAAGTACAAATGGTATGTATTTGAAAGTATTATTTGTGCTTTTACTTCTTCTTTTAATTCTTCTGGTGTCATTGACTTTACAGTTGCTTGTGTTCCAACTGGCATAAATATTGGGGTCTGTATATCTCCATGAGGTGTATGTACTATACCTCTTCTTGCTCCTGTCTGTTTACACTCATGTAATAGTTCATATTCTATTGCTTTGTTTTTCATTTAAGCCTTGTCCTTTCAATTTTTTATTTATTTATAATTATATACTAAGTTTACTACTCTTTCAATAAATTTTAAGAAATTAAATTAACAATTTAAGAAATAATAGTAACTTAAATCCATGCATGGTAGTAATATTTATTTTTTAATTCTTATGCAGAAAAGCTTCCCAAGCAGACTTTCCTATTACAAATGTATGGTCTGCTAGGAGCCTAACAGCAAAAAAATATAAATAAAACAATAAATATTAACTACCTACAGGATATCTTAAAACTAAAATTCTCAAATTGTTAATCTAAGTATTAGTTATTACAACAACCAAAGTTTGTGAATAATAATAAGAATATTATGATGAAAAATAATATTTCACTATTTCCACCACATCCGCAACCATTTCCGCCGAATAATCCACCAAGTATTCCTCCACAGTTATTGTTATTTCCACAACCGCATCCACAGTTTCTTTGGTCTCCCATATTTCTTTGTTCTTCTGGCATTTTAAATTCCTCCTTTTAAATTTATAGGGTTTTTAGCTTTTAAAACTTTCTACAATATACTATGATTTTTTTTCAAGTTGTGATACAATATATTAGTAAAAAATTAACATATTGAAAATAGAGGTTATAATTTAGTGAAAAATAGTATTGAACTTTTATCACCTGCTGGTGACTTTGAATGTGTAAAAGCAGCTGTACAAAATGGTGCAGACGCTATATATGTAGGAGCTTCATATTTTAGTGCAAGGGCAAGTGCTACAAATTTTAGTCTTGAAGAATTAGAAGAAGTTATTAATTATGCACATATTCGAGATGTAAAAGTACATCTTGCCTTAAACACTTTGATAAAAAATAATGAATTTGATGAAGCTATAGAAATTGCCAAAAAAGCTTATGAACTTGGAATTGATGCAATTATTGTACAAGATTTTGGGTTAGCAACTGTTCTTATTTCTTCTTTTCCAAAACTTCCTATACATGCAAGTACTCAAATGACTATTCATACTTTAAATGGAGTCCAAGCAGCTAAGCGTCTAGGTTTGAAAAGAGTTGTTCTTGCAAGAGAACTGTCCCTACCTGAAATAGATTTTATTTGTAGAAATTCAGATCTTGAAATAGAAGTCTTTATTCATGGAGCGCTATGTATTAGTTATTCCGGTCAGTGTCTATTTTCCAGTATGGTTGGTGGTCGTTCTGCTAATCGTGGAAAATGTGCTCAAGCTTGTCGTCTTCCCTATAAATTACTTGAAAATGATAAAATTATAGATGATGGATATCTTTTAAGTCCACGCGATTTATGTGGTTTGGAATTTATACCTTCTTTAATAGAAGCTGGAGTTGCTTCTTTTAAGATTGAAGGAAGACTTAAATCTCCAGAATATGTTGCAACTGTTACAAGAATTTATAGAAAATACATAGATTTATATTTATCAGATAAGCCATATGAAATTGATTTAAAAGATAAAAAAGATTTACTTCAAGTTTTTAATAGAGGTAACTTCTCCGCTGGTCATTTAAACAAAGAACCTAATTTAGATTTAGTTTATAAAGAAAAGCAAAACAATATGGGAATTTACATTGGTAATGTTTCTCATTATGATCCCAAAAAAGGTCATATCACTTTAAATTTAAACGATAGAATTGCTATTCGGAGATTCTATTACTTTTGAAAATGAACCTACAAAATATAAGATTTCAGAACTTATGTTTCAAGAGAACAATATACCTTTTGCATGTGATAATGAAGTTGTAACAATTCGGTCGTATGAAAGGAAAAATTGCTCCTGGAGATAAGATATATAAAATCTCAAGCAAAACATTAACTGAAGCTACAAAACCTACTTTCTCTGGAAAAGAGCTAAAAAAAATAAAGTTAAATTGTAAAATTTCTATAAAAAAAGATTTACCAATAACAGTATTTGTAAAACCTTCTAGAACATATGATAGCTATAAAAATGTAAGTGTTAATATAAAATCTGAAATTTATCCAGAAACTGCAATCAATCAACCTATAACAAAGGAAAAAATTATATCCCAGTTTTCAAAAACAACAGATACTCCTTTTGAGTTTGAAACAATAGATGTAGATATAGATGATAACTTATATATCCCGAGAATTAGTGAAATAAATGCTTTAAGAAGAGAAGTTTTAGAAAAACTAGAAAGTTTAATTTCACTTAAATTTACTAGAGTCCCTGTTGATATTAAAATAAGAAATTTTGAAGAAAAACCCCATACAACTTCTCCTAAAATTTCTTTGCTTATTAGAGAAATCCATGAAGATTATGATTATTCCTTATTAGAAGATGTAGACAGAGTATATATTCCATTAAACTACTTTAATAATACAAAATATGCTGATTGTATAGATGAACTTAATACTAGATTTAAACTATACATATATATGCCATCAATTATCACTTCTAATTTTAGTAATATAATAAACAATATAATAGCAAAGGCACTATCAACATATAAAATATCAGGTTTTGTTTTTTCAAATATAAGATCTCTTAATAATATGAAATTACCTGAATTTAAAGACTATGACCATATATCTAATTATACATTAAATGTATTTAATAATTATTCTGCTTATGAGCTTTCAAGAATTGGTGTTGAAACTGTTACACTCTCTCCTGAACTTAATAAGTCAGATATTCAAAATATGACATCTGATGTAAATAAAGAACTTATTGTTTATGGAAGACTTAGATTAATGAGTAGCAAGTACTGTTTACTTGGTCATGCAAATAATTGCTATCCAAAATGTGAACTTAAATGTAAAAATAAAGATAAAAAGTATTATTTAAAAGATAGAATGGGATTTTTATTTAGAGTTATTCCAGATAGTCTTCAGACTGTTACTAGTATATATAATTCAAAAATACTTTCTATCGATTTCAAAGATTTAAATATAGATTATGCTCGTATAGATATGCTAGATGAAAATATTGATGAAATAAATAATGTTATTAGAACTGTTAAATCTGGAAAGCGTCTAGAAGGAAGTAAATATACAAATGGTCATATTAATAGAGATGTATGATAATAAAAGTTGATACATTTTACTGTACGATTATCAATAATCAAAATTATATAAATAAAAGCTATAGATAAAAATCAAATTTTTATCTATAGCTTTTTATAAAATAATAATTTTTATATTCCAATTATATTATATCCACTATCTGCATATAGAACTTGCCCTGTTATTGCACTTGCCATATCACTTAGCATAAATGTTACTGCATTTCCAACTTCTTCTTTAGTAACATTTCTTCTTAATGGTGCTTTTTCTTCTACAACATCTAAAATAGTCCCAAAGTCCTTTATTCCTTTTGCTGATAATGTTTTTATAGGTCCAGCAGATATTGCATTAACTCTTATTCCATCTGGTCCTAAATTACTTGCAAGATATCTTACACTGCATTCAAGTGCTGCCTTTGCAACTCCCATTACATTATATCCTTGAAGTACTTTTGTAGATCCATGATATGTAAGTGTAACTAAACTTGCATTTTCATTTAATAGTTCTAATTCTTTTGATATTCTTGATACTGCAACAAATGAATATGCACTAACATCATTTGCATGAGCGAAACCTTCCTTTGATGTATTTATAAAATCATTTTTTAAATCTTCTGTATTTGCATGTGCTATACTATGTAATATTCCATCTATTTTTCCAAACTCTTCTTTTATTAGTTTAAAAGTATTCTCTATATCTTTATCATTTGAAGCATCACATGTATATGCCTTTTTATATGGTACTTCTGATAATAATTCTTCTATTTTTTCTCTATTTTCTTCTCCCATAAATGTAAATATAAGTTCTGCACCATTATCAGCTGCTGCCTTTGCAGCTCCCCAAGCTATACTCCATTTATTTCTAATTCCCATTATTAATATTTTTTTATTTTTTAATAACATTTTTGTTAACCTCCATATTTTCATATTCTCCCATATTTCTAAACTTTTGATATCTCTTTTCTATTAACTCTTCATTGTTTAAGTCTTTCAAGTTTTCATATGCTTTAATTATATATTCTTTTATCAAATTGGATGTTTCTACAACATTTTCTTGAGCTCCACCTTTTGGTTCTTTTACAATTTTATCTATTACCTTAAATTTTAGTAAATCTTTAGCTGTCATTTTCATAGCATTAGCAGCTTCTTCTGCTTTTGATGAATCTTTCCAAAGTATACTTGCATATCCTTCTGGCGAAAGTACTGAATAAACTGCATTTTCAAGCATTAATATTTCATCTCCAATTCCAATCGCAAGTGCTCCTCCGACTAGAACCTTCTCCTATAACTACTACGATTATTGGTACTTTTAGTCTTGACATTTCTAGCATGTTTTTAGCAATTGCTTCTCCCTGTCCTCTTTCTTCTGCACCTATCCCTGGATAAGCTCCTTTTGTATCTATAAAAGTTATAATAGGTCTATTAAATTTCTCTGCTTGTTTCATGAATCTAAGCGATTTTCTATAACTTTCTGGATTTGGCATACCAAAGTTTCTTTCAATATTTTCTCTAGTATTTCTTCCCTTCTGTTCTGCAATTACTGTAAAACTTATATCTTCTATTCTTGCAAGTCCACATACTATAGCTCTATCATCTGCAAAATTTCTATCTCCATGTAATTCTATAAATTCATCAAATATATTTTCCATATAGTCTAATGCTGTTGGTCTATTCACAGCCCTTGTAATTTTTAATCTTTCCCAAGCACTTAGTGATTTTGGCAAATTTATCACCTCAACTTTCAGTTTATATTTATATCATATTTTTATAAAAAAATCATTATACTGACTGGTCGAAATTTTATGACTGTTGCAATATTTCTTTATAAATGTTATAATTAAATTACTTTTTTTGTTAGGAGGGGTTTAACTTTGGCAGAGCTCAGGAAAACCTATGTGGAACCATATAGGGTTGAGGAAACATTTTCCTCGTTGCATGGTTTTCACAGTTCAGATTATCGGCAGTTTCTGGAAACACTTTTGGACCAGTCCGATTCCAGCAACACATTTGTATTAGATGTCCCTTACAGGGTTTCTACCAAGCTCAGAATTTCTCAGGCGATTAACATCTTGGAAGAGCTTGGCGTTTCCCCAAAAGAAATTACCATCACAAAGGGTTCTTTTCCTTTTGGGAAGCACACCATGCAAATCATTTTCTAAAAGTTCTATCTAAAGCACATTCTCCCAAGAACAAGAGGGGCGATTCTATATCGCCCCTCTTAGCTTTATTTCATAAGGAAATTATTATTTATGCATTAATAATAATTTATATATAGTCTCTTTCATCTTACTTCTTTCTACTACTTTATCTATAAATCCATGTTCTAATAAAAATTCTGCCGTTTGAAATCCTTCTGGTAATTCCTGTTTTATTGTTTGCTCTATAACTCTAGGTCCTGCAAATCCTATCATTGCATGTGGCTCAGCTAAAATTATGTCTCCTAAACTAGCAAAAGAAGCTGTAACTCCTCCATAAGTTGGATCTGTTAAAACAGATATATATAATAATCCCGTTTCGTTAAGTTTTGCTATAGCTGCAGATGTTTTTGCCATTTGCATTAATGACATTATTCCTTCTTGCATTCTTGCACCACCTGAAACGCAAAATATTATTAATGGAAGTTTTTGTTCTATTGCTTTCTCGATTGAATATGTAATTTTTTCACCAACAACAGTTCCCATACTTCCCATAAGAAAATTTCCGATCCATTACACATATTACAGCTTTTTCTCCATTTATTTTCCCTATACCACATTTTACAGCCTCATCAAGCCCAGTTTTTTCTCTCAAAGTTTCAATTTTCTTAACATAACTCTCCATTTCCAATGGATTTACTGTATCTATATTAAGAGAAAATTCTTCAAATGTATTTTCATCTATAATTTGAGCTATTCTTCTTCTACTAGACAATCTAAAGTGGTTTCCACAGTTTGGACACACACTATAATTTTCTCTAAGCATTTCCTTATATATTATCTCTTTACATTTGTCGCACTTTACCCATTTTCCAACAGGAATATCTACTCGTCTTTCCTCGTTATTTACTTCTATTTCTCTTTTCCTTATCTTATCTATCACCAAAGTTAACCACCTCTTTTTATTGCATTCCAAATTCTTTTGCTATAAATGATGTATCAAAATTACCCTTTTGGAAGTTTTCATTTTCTATAATCTTTAATAAAAAGTCAATATTTGTATCTATACCATCTACAACACACTCTTCTAATGTTCTTCTCATTTTTGCTATTGCTTCTTCCCTTGTACTTCCATGAACTATAAGTTTTGCTATCATAGAATCATACATAGGTGGTATGATATATCCTGTATACATTGCAGTATCTACTCTAACTCCATTTCCACCAGGTAAATTAAGTCCTTTTATTTCACCGAGGACATGGTCTAAAATTTTTCTCTGGATTTTCTGCATTTACTCTACATTCTATACTATGACCATTTATCTCTACATCATTTTGTTTAATTCTTAGTTTCTCTCCTGAAGCTATTCTAATTTGTTCTTTTACTATATCTACACCTGTTATCATTTCTGTTACTGGATGTTCTACTTGTATTCTTGTATTCATTTCCATAAAATAAAAATTTCTATCTTTATCTACTAAAAATTCTACAGTTCCGTGCATTTGTATATCTTGAAGCTTTTACAGCTTTAAGTGCTGATTTTCCCATCTTTGTTCTTAAATCATCTGAAAGAACTGTTGATGGACTTTCTTCCAAAATTTTTTGGTTTCTTCTTTGAACTGAACAGTCTCTTTCTCCAATATATATACTATTGTCATATTCATCTGCTAATACCTGTATTTCTACATGTCTTGGATTTTCTATATATTTTTCCATATATATTTCATCATCATTAAACGCTGCTTTAGCTTCTTGCTTAATTATATTATATGCATTTTCAAGTTCTGCTTCTGAATATACTACTCGTATTCCCTTTCCGCCACCTCCGACTAGAGGCTTTTAAAATAACTGGGTATTTTATCTTTTTTGCAATTTTACTTGCTTCTTCTAAATTCTGCAACTTTCCATCAGAACCAGGTACCACAGGAACACCTGCTCTTTTCATACATTCCTTGCTATTTACTTTATTTCCCATTAAGTTTATTACTTCATAAGATGGACCTATAAATTTCAGATTACTTTCTTCACAAATTTTTGCGAATCTTGCATTTTCTGAAAGGAATCCAAAACCTGGATGTATACTATCTGCTCCTGTTATGTTTGCAGCTTCAAGTATAGCTCCTATATTCAAGTAGCTCTTATGTGCAGGTGCTTCTCCTATACATATAGCTTCATCTGCAAGTTTTACATGCATTGAGTCTTTGTCTACAATAGAATAGATTGCAACTGTTTTTATATTCATCTCTCTACATGCCCTAATTATTCTTACTGCAATTTCTCCACGATTTGCAATTAAAACTTTTTTTAACATACTCTACTCCTTATAAGAAAATTTATTAAACTAGTGCAAAAGTTAATTCTCCTTTAGCTACGACTTTTCCATCTACAGTCGCTACTGCTTCTCCTACCCCTATAGGTCCTTTTGCTTTGATTATTTTCACTTCTAATTTTAAAATATCTCCTGGTACTACTCTTTGCTTAAATCTTAGTTTATCTATTCCTCCAAATAATGCATTCTTGCCTTTATTTTCCTCTAAAGAAAGGATTGCAACTGCACCTGTTTGTGCTAGTGCTTCTGTAATTAGTACACCTGGCATTATTGGTTCTCCTGGAAAATGACCTTCAAAATACCATTCATTTATACAAACATTTTTATAACAAATGGCACTTTCTCCAGGAACTAATTCCTCGACTCTATCTATCATCAAAAATGGAGCTCTTTGAGGTATAATTTCCATAATTTCTTTTATATCTAACATTTTGTTTCTCCTTAATTTATTTTATTTTATTTTGAAAAGTGGTTTTCCATAATCCACAGTTTCTCCGATCTTTTACAAGTATTTCTACTATTTCTCCATCAAACTCTGATTCTATCTCATTCATAAGTTTCATAGCTTCAATTATGCAAAGTATGTCTCCTTTTTTTACTTTTTGTCCTATTTCTACATAACATTTAGCATTTGGAGCTGGTTTTTCATAAAAAGTCCCAACCATTGGAGATTTTATAACCTTTAAATTTTCCTCTGTTTTTATAAGTGACTTATTTTCTTCTTTAATCACTGTTGGCTTCACATTTCCAGCCATAACCATTTGCATTGGTTCAGCTATCATACTTGGTGCTACCACATTTGGCATATATGTTTGATTATCTTTTTTTAATTTTATTTTTGTTCCATCTGGAAACTCAATCTCTAGCTCTGTAAGTTTTGATTCTTCCATATCTTTAATTATTTTTTTAAAATCAGAATATTCCATAATTTTTCTATTCCTTCCTTATATATTTTTCAATTATTCTTCGAATTTTTTAAAAATAATTGCACTATTATGTCCTCCAAATCCTAATGAGTCTGACATAGCATATTTTATACTTTTATGTCTTCCTTCATTTGGTACAATATCTAAGTCACAATCTTCATCAGGAACTTTATAACCTATAGTTGGAGGTACAAATTCATCTTGTATAGCTTTTATTGCGGCAATTGCTTCTACTCCACCTGCTCCTCCGAAGTAAATGTCCTGTATTTCCTTTTGTAGAACTTACCATTACTTTTTTAGCAATTTCCTCTCCTAATGCTTTCTTTATTGCTATTGTTTCAAATTTCTCATTTAATGGTGTTGATGTTCCATGTGTATTAATATAGTCTATGTCTTCTGGTCTTATTTTAGCATCATTAATTGCATTTATCATGGCTCTTGCTCCACCTTCTCCATCTGGTGATGGTGATGTTATATGATATGCATCAGAAGTTGCTCCATAGCCTACTATTTCTGCATATATCTTTGCATTTCTTTTTTTAGCATGTTCATATTCTTCAAGTAATATAAGTCCAGCTCCTTCTCCCATAACAAATCCATCTCTTTCTTTATCAAAAGGTATACTTGCTCTTGTTTTATCAGTAGAAGTTGATAATGCTTTTATATTCATAAATCCAGAAATTCCTATTGGAGTAATTGAGGCTTCAGTTCCTCCTGCTATCATTAAATCTTGATATCCATGTTTTATTATTCTATAACATTCTCCTATTGTATGTGTTGCACTTGCACATGCTGTTACCATTCCAAAACTTTCTCCTTTAGCACCAATTTCTATAGATATATTTCCTGATGCCATATTTACTATTGACATTGGTATAAACATTGGAGAAACTCTATCTGGACCCTTTTCTTCTAATAATTCTTTGTTATTTTCTATTGTTTCAAGTCCACCTATTCCTGTACTTACTGCAACTCCAAAACGAGTCATATCTGTCTTTTCAGTATCTATTCCACTATCTTTCATAAGTTCTCTTGCACTTACTATTGCAAAATGTGAAAATCTATCTAATCTTTTAGCTGCTTTTCTGTCAAAATGTTCCTCCACATTAAAATTCTTCACTTCTGCTGCAAGTTTTACTTTATAATTTGATACATCAAAATGTGTAATCTCATCAATACCACATTTTCCGTTTTTTATTCCTTCCCAAAATTCTTCTACACTATTTCCAATAGGAGTTATAGCTCCCATTCCTGTTATTACTACTCTTCTATTTTCCAACTTTTTATATCTCCTTCCATTTGTCAAAAACAAATACTTAAATTTCAAAAAGAAACAAGTATTACTAGGTCTACAAACTCAAATATTATTGGAGTATGTTACTTCAGATTGATATTACTTTGAATTTGTATCAACTAAGTAAAACAAAGTTTATTTTTTGAACTTACATTAGCATGCCACCATCGACATGAATAACTTGCCCCGTAATATATGAACTTTCCTCTGATGATAAAAATTTTACTAAATTTGCTACATCTTTTGTCTCTCCAAGTGTTCTTAATGGTATTTGATTTTTTATTTCTTCTTTTATTTTATCTGGAAGTACATCAGTCATGGCTGTTTTTATGTAACCAGGAGCAACTGCATTTACTAATATATTTCTGCTTCCAAGCTCTTTTGCAAGGCTCTTTGTAAATCCTATTACGCCTGCTTTTGAAGCTGCATAATTTGCTTGACCAGCATTTCCACCGAACTCCTACAACTGATGCCATATTTATAATTCTTCCATATCTTCTCTTCATCATGTATGGAATAATATTTTTTGTCATATTAAATGTTCCAATTAGATTCACATTTATAACATCTTCAAAATCCTCTTTTTTCATTCTCATTAAAAGATTATCTTTTGTTATACCTGCATTATTTATAAGTATATCTATTTTACCATAATGTTCTATTACTTCATTTGTCATCTTTTCAGTATCTTCAAATACTGATACATCTCCTTTTGTAAAAAAGCATTCTACACCATTTGATTCTACTTCTTTTTTCAAATCCTCATATTCTGATGGCTCTTTTCTACAATTTATAGCTATATTAAATCCCTCTTTAGCAAGTACCAATGCACATTCTCTACCAATTCCTGCTGTTCCACCTGTTATTAATACTACTTTTTTCTCTTCCAAATTCTTTTCCTCCTTAATTATTAAACATATTTATAACATTTTCTAATGTTTCTACATCTGTTATATTAATTATGTTCACTTCTTTACTTATTCTTTTTATGAATCCTGATAAGACTTTTCCGTGGTCCTATTTCTATAAATGTATCTACCCCAAGTTCTATCATCCTTTCTACTGAATTCTTAAATTTTACTGGACTCATTATATGTTTTGAAAGGATATCTTCTATATCATCTGTATCTTGATATTCTATACCATCTATATTCTTTACTACTATCTTTTCATAATTTTTGTTTATATCTATTTTATCTAATTCTTGTTTAAATTTCTTAGCTGCAATTTCTAGCTTTATTGTATGAAATGGTCCTGCTGTTTGAAGTAATACTGCTTTTCTTGCCCCATTTTCTTTTGCAAGTTCCATCGCTTCTATTACTGCTTTTTCTTCTCCTGATATTACTATTTGCCCTGGACAATTATAATTTGCAGGTATTACAAATCCTGCTTTTACACATTTACAAATTTCATCTACTTTTTCATCTTCCAATCCAAGTATTCCAGCCATTTTCCATTTTCCTTCTGGAATGTTTTGGCTCATTATTTCTCCTCTTCTTCTAACAGCCTTTATCCCATCTTCAATAGAAAATACATTTGAATAAACTAATGCTGAATATTCTCCAAGACTTAATCCAGCTGAAATATCTGCACTTATGTTATATTTTTTTAATACCTCTAATATACCAAGTGACATTGTAAGTATTGCAATCTGTGTATTTTCTGTTTTATTTAATTCTTCTTCTGGCCCTTCAAATGATATCTTTTTTATATCTAAACCTAAAATATCTTCTACTTTATTATAAATCTGCTTTACTTCATCATATTTTTCATATAAATCTTTCCCCATTCCAACATATTGTGCACCTTGTCCTGGGAATATAAATCCAATTTTCATATTTTCCTCCTTCTAATATTCTAAAATAATTGAACCTAAATTGAGTCCTCCTCCATATCCTAATAATATTATTTTATCATTCTTATCTAGAAATCCTCTTTCTATGACCTCATTTAACGCTATAGGTATTGTAGCATTAAATGTATTTCCATATTTTTGTATATTTATGTACATCTTATTTTCTGGAATTTCAAGTTTTGTGCACATACTTCTCATCATTTTTAAGTTTGACTGATGTGGTATTATATATTTAACATTATCCATTTTTTCATTTGCAATTTCTAACAATTCTTGCACACATTTAACTGGTTTTGTTGTTCCAAATTTGTATATTTGTTTTCCATCCATAAATATCTTTTTATCTTGATAACAAGTTAATATTTCCCCTTTTTGCCCTTCACTTATTATATTTTTATAATACTTTTTCACACTTTTTGCTTTACCGATTAAAGTTGCTCCTGCTGCATCTCCTAATAGTACTTTTGTATTTATATCATTTTCATCAGTATACTTAGAAAGCACATCTGCTCCAACAACTATTCCATAATCAGTATCTCCCATAGCTATATATTTTCTAACTATATCAAATCCATTTATATATCCGCTACACCCAGCAAGAATATCCATACACATACATCTTTTTATGTCTAATTCTTTTTGTATTTCATATGATATACCGTGGCATAAGCTTTTCAGTTGATGTTGTTGCAAAAACTATTATTCCAATTTTTTGTATATCTATATCTACTTTTTTTAACGCCTCTTTTACTGCTTCTATTGAAAGAGATGTAATTGTTTCATTTTCTATATAATATCTTTTTTCTATTCCTGTTCTATCATATATCCAAGTTTGGCTTAAGTTAAACTTTTCATTTAGAATGTCATTTTCTATTTCTTTTTTTGGAAGTGCAACTCCATTTGATAGAATCTCTATACTATTCATTAATACCTCCTGAAATTTTACGGATATATTATAACCCATCTCCATTATTTTTTCATTATACTGAGCGGTCAGAAATCTAAAAAATATTTACACTTTACTGAATAAAAGTAATAATAAAGGCAAGTCAACTTTGACCTACCTCTATTATTACTTTAAATTTTTCAAATTTCTTTTAATTTCTGTCTTTAAAAAGGATTTACATGTACCATACAATGTTTTACAAATTCTATGTTCTCTTCTATTGAGTGATGGACATTTTCAGCAATTTCATGTGATTCAAAAAGAGTTTTTTCTCCATCTGCACTTATTTCTACATCTACATATATTTTATTTCCAAATTTTCTTGTTTTTACATCATCTATTCTTTTTACTCCATCTTGTATGTTTATTATCTCATATATTTTATTTACTGTTTCCTCATCACATGCTTCATCTGTCATTTTCCTAATTGTATCTATAAAAATATCTAAACCTGCTTTTATTATAAATATAGCTATTATAATACTTGCAACTGAATCCAAAACTAAATAACCAAATCTTGCTCCAAGTATTCCAATAAAACTTCCTATTGAAGATAATGAATCTGATCTGTGATGCCAAGCATCTGCCATAAGAGCTCCTGAGTTTATCTTTTTTGCAATTTTCCTTGTATACCAATACATTGCTTCTTTCACAACTATTGAAACTACAGCTGCAATTAATGCGATAACTCCTGGTATTTCAAATTCTTTGTAGCTTCCGTGTAGCTATATTTTTTATACCAGTTATTCCTATACTTATACCTGTAATAATTAATATGACTGATAAAATTATTGATGCTACACATTCAAATCTTTCATGACCATATGGATGCGTTTTATCTGACTGTTTACTCGATAATTTTACCCCTATTATTACTATTACTGTACTAAAAACATCTGATACAGAATGTATTGCATCAGATATCATTGCACTAGATTTTGCAACAATTCCAGCAAGTAATTTTAATGCTGAAAGCACAACATTAATTAATATACTTATATTTGATACTTTCAAGGCTTCTTTTTCTTCCATTACTTTCCTCCTCTATTATATATAAAATTTGACTCTGTAAGATTTTTCAATCCCACAGAGCCAAATCTTTTCTGCTGCTAACAATGTAGCCCGGCTATTGCCTGATTATTATATTATATACAATAAAAAATATTTTAGTTCTATATTTTACTAAATTTCTCTTGCTTTTACAACTAGTCTTTGTTTGCCAGAATTTTGGCAAGTAATTAATGTTACCTCTTTTTTTCCATTTGTAAGCTGTGATGTACAACTTACATCTGTTGGATCTACTATGTATTTATCATATACTTTATATGTCATACCTTTTCCAGCATTGTCTCTAAGTTCAAATGTATCTCCTAATTGTATTCCCGCAAGTTTCCCAAACATTTTTCCACTTTTATAGTTATGTCCTATTATTACATAATTTCCTACTTCATTAGGGTTTGGTCCCCATAATTTATTAAGTGATATCTTTAATAATTCATCTGATGTATCTGAAAGTACAGGATATTCTATTCCTAATTTTTCTATTTTTAAAATTGATTCTGTATAATATTTTGTTCCGTCATTTGCAGTAGATTCTATTATTTTTGGTGCTGCAGCCTGTTGTATCATGTCTGTAATGCTAACTTCATTATTATCATCTTCTCCTGCAGAATTTCCATCTGCTAGCATTTTTACAACAAGTACATCTTCTTCAAGAGATATTGTTGTGTTATCTTCTGCATTTTCTTCTATTTCTTGAAGTTCTGACAGTATCTCATGAGATACTTCTTCACTCTTATTTCTATCATATTCTGCATATATGTAACATGAAAATAATGTACATGCTAAAAAAACAGACAAAAAGAAGTTCATTTTATATATTTTCTTTTTTCTCTTAAATTCTGGTGTTACTATTACCTTCTCATGAACTAATATCTGATTCATATTTTAACTCCTTGTATAATATTATACATGATTGTTTTTCACTTTTCAAGATATTTTTTCTTAAATTTTATTACATTTATTTTACAAAACAATTAGAATAAATAAACAGTATAATAATCTTATGACCATTATACTGTTTTATTTATAAATTTCTTATATAATCTGCCTCTTTTTAATGTTTAGATGTATTGTTATGCTCACAATAATAGTGGCTTTCATTAAATCCATGTCCACAGTTTAAATACCCTTCACTGCATAACTTACAATTCAAATGACTTAAAGCTGGATAAGATATAAATTCATACCTACCCTTATTATAGCAAGATTTACATACCCAACGCCTATTATAAGTAAAATTCGTAGCTCCACAGGCATTACAACTATTCCATGCATCATAGCAAGTTGTTTTGGCTTTACAATAATCACATATAACACCTGTCATACTTACATGACCAGCACTAGCAATAATTCCGATCACTTCTTTCAAGACATTTTCCTGTCTCATCACACCATTCACACTTTGCTCCGTCCTTCTTTACACTCTTTTGTCATTCCACTACAATATGATACTATCTGTCCTTTAGTTACTGTTGTTTCAAATCCGATCATTCGCTTCTATCCTATAGTTATATTGTTCTGCCATTTCTAGTTCATTTTTTCTTTTGCTTAAAGTTTTACCGTGACTCAAAATTTAATTCTTCTCCGAATTAAATCACTACTTTCTAAACTATCTACATTTCCTTTTCCTAAGTATATTTTTACTTCTAGCCTATCTCCATCTTCATCTACTACATTTGCTCCTATCTGTATCCAACTATCACTATTCATCGGGTTATCTGTTATCATTATATCTCTTGTTATTGTTTCTGATATAACTGGCTTATGATTCATCATTGTTGTAAAATTTCCTATTGTCGAACTTACAGTATCTTTTTGGTCTGTTATATCTATTCTATAAAAATATTTTGTATTTGGATTTAAGCCTTCTGTTATGTCCAAATTTACTTCTGTTCCTTGTTCTACTTCTTCAGACTCCTTTTTAGCTAATATATTGTTATCTCTTAAGTTTTCTTCTACTGTATCTATATATACTTTATATACTAATCTATCTCCATCTTCATCTGTCCCTTTTATCTTTACTTTCGCTGTATTTCTTGTTATATCTGTAACTTCAACTTTTTTTATTACTGGTTTTTTATTATTTAATTCTCCTATATTGCTGCTTACTGTTATATACTTATCTGATACATCTATTCTATAATAACATTCTTCTAATGTGTTAATTCCTGTTGCTATTAGCTCTACTTCTTCTCCTTGTTCTGCTTCTTTAACACTTTTTTCCTCTAAATTTTCTTTACTTTCTCCAATATATATTTTATACCTAAGCATTCCTCCATCTTCGTCTATTGCTTTCACTTTTATTGTTACAGAATTTGGCTGTATTTCTTTTATCTCTATGTTTTCTATATATGGTCTTTTATTTGTAGCTTTTTTTATGTATTCTTCTGCTTCATTAAATGTTTCTTCTTCTTTTCTTTGTTCTGCTACATAATTTCCGTGTTCCATCTGCTGAAATTTCTATCATTCTACTATTCATTAATGAATTTATTGCAACAGCTGCAAGTACCACTAGGATTATAATTGTTATTATTAGAGCTATTAGGGTAATAGCTCTATCTTTTCTTATATTTGAATTAATTTTATCTTTCATACTTTTTTATTCCTTTGTTTATATTGGCTTTTTTCTAATGGTTTATTTTGTTATCTTCATTTCAAAACATTTTGTTCTAAAAGTCAACATTTTTTCTTAAACCTCATTTTTTACCAATTATGTTGTCTTATTTTAATATTAAGAATAATATTTTATGGAAAGTTCTATTTTAAGCATTTAGAACTTTCCTTATTTTTAGTCTAGTGATAATATCCATGGAGTACTTACAAGTCCATTTCCGACTTGTTCCTAATATTGTTCCTGATAGAGGTATATCTACTGCTGGACGAATGAAATTGTAGTTATCGCTCGTAAAAGCACCAGTAGTACAGAGATATCGTACATTTATTGCATTTGTACCAAAATCAGGAATACAATAATTTAAAACATTTTTTGTCGTCGTCGTACAGGTATTTATCCTACTTGCAAGAAAATAAATTAGAGTTTCTCCACTAGTTATTGATTTAGTCATCATTTCCTTGGCAGTTGATGTTTTAAAGCTAATAGAAGCACTCGCTCCAGTAAAATAATATATTGATTTATTAAAAACTACAGACTTTATTTCATTCGAAGAAATAGCTATTCCAGGATCATAATCTGGTAATCTCGTATTTGG
>JAAWPK010000083.1 GCA_022799935.1 Clostridia bacterium | reverse complement strand
ATATACAATAAGATTATACAATGAAGGTGAAATAGATGCTTATGTAGAACAGGTTAAAGACTATTTACCAACAAACTTATCAAGGATAATTCCTCAAAATAAACCAGAAACAGAAGTCTATTGGACACCAAGTGAAGAAGATGGAGAAAGAGGATATATATACAGAACAACAGAAAATTGTAAAATTGTCGGAGCAGGAGGAGAATTAAACTACGAAAGTTTAGTTGGAAAGAAGCTTTCAGAGGTGTTAATACCAGCAGCTAAAAGAAACGAGAATATAGCAAATGGAAAAAATAGATATACCTTAAGTTATGTTGATATAGAAATAGATTGTATTGTAATGGAAAACGCACCATATGGAGAAGCAATAACAAACATTGCGGAAGTTACAAAAATGGCAGATAAAGATAGAAGAAACTTAGAAGATAGAGATTCAGATGTTGGAAATGTCAAGGTACAACCAGGAAGTGATTTACCAAATGAACAACTTAATGGACCACTTTCAAGCTATAAAGAAGGTGAACTAGAAAAAGAATATGTACCAGGACAACAAGATGATGATGATTTTGATAAAGTAATAATAGAAAAGCCTATAATAGACCTAGCCTTAAGAAAATTTATAGCAAAAATAGGAGATAAGACTTACAACAGAGTACCAACAGTAGATACGACAGAATTAAGAAAGGGTGCTGATACAGCAACATATATACATAGTAAGGAGCCAATTGAAGCATATATAGGAGATGTCGTAAAATATAAAATAAGAGTATATAATGAGGGTGAAGTAGACGGAAAGGTCACAGAAATAACAGATTATATATCAAGTAACCTAAAATATGTACCAAACCCAGATAAAACAGGAAATGATTCAAATGGAGATTGGTGGACATCAAGTGCAGGAGACAAAGCAGGACACAATAAAGTAGTAACCAATAATAAATGTAAAATTACAGGTGCAGGAGGAAAGCTAACAAATGCAGTAATAGGAAAAACACTTGAAGAAGTTACAATTCCGGCCTATGATAAAGAAAAAGATACAATAAGCTATATAGAAGTAGAAATACATTGTCAAATAATGCCAATAAAAACAACAACAAAAATGACTAATATAGCAGAGATAACAAAAGAAGAAGATGAAAATGGAAGACAAGTTGAGAAAGATAAAGACTCAACACCCAATAATGTAAAGGTGCCAAATGAAAAAGATTTTCCAACATATAAAGACACAGAGATAAATAAACCATATGTGCCAGGACAACAGGATGACGATGACTTTGAAAAAGTGGTAGTACCAGTGCCAGAAGTAGATATAGCTTTAAGAAAGTTCATAACAGAGGTAGATGGAAACATTAGAGAAGGAGAAGAATCAAGGGTACCAAAGGTAAATACAAGCACTTTAGATACATACAAGGATACAACAGCTGAATATATTCATTCTAAAGTGCCAGTAGGTGTAAAAAAAGGAAGCGAAGTTGTATATACAATAAGATTATACAATGAAGGTGACATAAATGCGTATGTGAGTGAAGTGACAGACTATTTACCTAACTATCTAATATACTTACCAGAAAATGAAATTAACAAAAAATATGGATGGAGTTATAACCAAGCTACAAGAGAAGTAAAAACAACAATAACAGCTGAGGAAAATACAAAAGGAGAAGAAGTATATAAAGATAGGACAAATGGAAAATTACTCGAGGCATATGATGGAAATGGAGTACTTGACTATATAGATGTACAGATAGTATGCAAAGTAGACGAA
Source organism: Clostridia bacterium (assembly GCA_022799935.1). GTDB lineage: Bacteria > Bacillota > Clostridia > TANB77 > CAG-508 > JAAWPK01. The sequence goes on along the minus strand of JAAWPK010000083.1, from coordinate 826 downwards.
AAGGTAGAAGGAAACACAATATTAACAAACTTAGCACAAATAACAGAAATGAAGGATGAGGCTGGCAATATAATTGAAGAAGATAGAGACTCAAAGCCGGATGGAGATAAAGCTCCAAATAAAGAATTTGAAATACCAAATGATAAGGACAGACCACATTATAAAGAAGATGAAGAAAATAAATCATATGTACCAGGTCAAGAGGATGATGATGACTTTGAAAAAGTATTGGTAAAACCAGACTTCGATTTAGCTTTAAGAAAGTTTATAACACAAGTACAAAACACACCTATAAATAATAGATACCCAGAAGTATCATATGAAAATGGCAAAATTAGTTATAACCACAGAAAAGACCCAGTAGAATTAGCAACTGGAAATACAGTAATATATACTATAAGAGTTTTCAACGAAGGCCAAGCAAATGGTTATGCAAATGAAATAACTGACGATATGCCAGAAGGATTAGTATTCTTACCAGAGCATGAAATAAATAAAGAATATGGATGGAAGATGCTAGATGAAAATCAAGAAGAAACTAATGACACAAGCAAAGCAAAATATATCATAACAGATTATCTATCAGAAAAACAAGAAAAAGAGACTGGAAGAAGGAATGAAATAAAAGCATTTAAACCAGAAGCAGAGATAAGTAATACAAATCCAGATTACAGAGATGTAAAGCTTGCATTTAAAGTGACACATGTGGCAAAAACGGTAGAAGATTCTAAGAAAATATTAAAGAATGTTGCTCAAATATCAGCAGATTCAGATGATGATATAGACTCAGAGCCAAATAGAGATACACCATATGCTCCAGATGGAG
>JAAWPK010000082.1 GCA_022799935.1 Clostridia bacterium | reverse complement strand
AGCACAACAGTAAGTAGTTTAGTGCAAAATAAAACATATTATGTATGGGTAAAAGATGAAGCAGGAAATGTAAGTTTACCAAAAGAATTTAAGACAGCACAAGTGATAGCATCAACAGGAAATATAACATTTGAATATAATCCAACAGGATGGACAAACGGAAATGTAACAGTAACAGGAACATCACAAGTATCTGGATACAAAGTGCAATTAAGTAAAGATGGTGTATTTCCAGAAACAGCGATAGAAGTAAGAAGTATAACAGTAAGTGAAAATCAAACTATATATGCAAGATTAGTAGACAGCACTAATCAATCAAATGGACAAGCAAGTAGAGAAGTAACAAAAATAGATAAAGATAAGCCTATTATAACAGAAACAATAGTAGGGACAGATAATATACAAATAAAAGCAGCAGATGGAGCTAGTGGAATAATAGGATATAAAGTAACAACAAACAATGAAGAACCAACAATATTTGATGAATGCTTAAATACAAAAAATCTAGATATAACAGTAAGTGGTTTAAATCAAGGAACAACATATTATGTATGGGTAAAAGATGAGGCTGGAAATATAAGCGAAGCAAGTCAGAATACAACAGAAAAACAAGTAGAAATACAAGATTTAACCTTAGGGGAATATATTGCATACGATACAGGAAATACTGAAATAGGTAATGAAGGAATAATATTATGTAGGGTATTGTACCCAAAATCTTCAGAATATGGATTACAGCTAGTAACAGATGAAGGGATTTTCGACTGTACTTTAACTGGAAAACCAGGATTAGTTGGTTCTCCAACTGTTTTAGATAATGTTGCTAAAGGATATTTTAATGAAACTTATGCTTTAGATACAAGATGTATTGGATCTTCACCAGTTAATGCTGATGGTAAATTCACACAAAAGACTGAATATACAAAAAATTACACCTGGGGATTATATAATGGAGGATATAGTGGTTTTGATATGGCAGCTTCTGCAGATGCAAATTATTTACCAGAAGGAAATGGAAAAAATTGCTGGTGGATGTCTTATCATTTAAGCTATTCTAGTACTAATTCTTGTTATGGTAGTATAGGTGTTTCAGCCTCATTACGTGGTAGCTTTAACGCTGAATTGTATAGTTATGTTAAAGGAAATCGACCACCTGAGGTGAGTACTTCAAAAACATATGGAGTAAGGGGATGTATATTAATGAAAGATGACATTATTATTGATGGTGGAAATGGTTCTAAAGAAAATCCATTTACGATTAGTAGGAAATAATGAGATTGTTAATAGCAGTGTGTAAATATTTTCATATTTTTAAAAACATTTTTATATAGTTATGTAGTAATTTTTAATTCTACATCATTTTTTATTAAATTGTCAATTTATGCATTTATCTTCAACACCTATTAATCCTGTTTAGCTTTTTTCTATTATTTATTGCAAAAACATTACAAACAAATTACAAAATTGTTAAAAAATTAAGAGAATATTGAAAAAAAAATAAAGGAACGCTATACTAAAAATATCTAAGGAAATAATTGCATAATTCAAATAGAAACTTAAGGAGGAGAAGAAAAAATGAAAAAAAATAAGAAAATAATAACAACATTAGTTGTTACTGTTATAGTTATAGTGGGAGTAATTTTAATTTTAGAAAAATTATCTAATAATCAAGAAAATAAAGGAAACCAATATAAGAATGACCAAGAAGAAAATAAGATTGTTGAAAAATATGTAAAAGAATTAGAAGATGGTACAAAAATAAATATAAGTAATAAATTAAATGAAACAAAAAGTTTAGATGGGTTAGAAATTTCTAATATTCAATTAACTTATAAGAATGGAATATCTGTTATATTAGCAGATGTAAGGAATACTACAAATCAGGATATTGAATTAACACCAATAAATTTGAAATTATATGATGAACAAGGAAATATTTTAGAAACTTTAGATGGACTAATTTCTAAAATTAAGGCAACAGAAAAGACACAGTTAAATATCGGAGTATCAAACGATTTTGCAAATGCTTATGATTTTACAATAGAAAAGAAATAAGAAGGATAAGACTTTATAAAAATATAAAATAAAAGAGTAGAAGAATAAAAAAGTAAAGGAGTAAAAATACATGAAAAGAATAACTAATAAATTAAAGACAAATAAAGGTATTACATTAGTAGCATTAGTTATAACAATAATATTGTTATTAATATTAGCAGGGCTTACAATATCTAGCATTGTTAACAATAATATGATACAAAAAACGCAAGAAGCAAAAGAGAAAACAGAAATAGCAGGATATGAAGAAAGATTAGCAATATCAAAATCTACTGTTGCATTAAACAATATGGGAGATGTAGAATTAGATAAATTTATAGATCAAGTTTATGAAGATAAAATTGTACCAGATGGAAATATAACAAAGTTAGATGAAGAAAAGGCAAAAGTAGTAACAGAAGAAGGATATGTATTTATTATAACTGGAGAAGTAATAGAATACATGGGAAAAGGAGAAGAAGGAGAAAATAACGCAGATAAATGGCCACGGAGATGGTGGAAATGGAGGAAGTACAGAAAATCCAGGAGATCAAGAACCAGTAATATCAGCAGAAGGAAAAATAATAATAGGAGAAGCAGAATGGGATGCAAATACACATACAGCAAGTGTAACA
>JAAWPK010000020.1 GCA_022799935.1 Clostridia bacterium | reverse complement strand
TCAGCATTGATTGGATGAGCTATATCTTTGAATTCTCCGTTTGGAGTTTTTCTGCTAGGCATAGCTATAAATAATCCATTTTGACTTTCGATAACTTTAATATCATGTATTACGAATTCGTTATCAAATGTTACAGAAGCAACAGCTTTCATTCTGTTTTCTGAATTAACTTTTCTTAATCTTACGTCTGTTATTTGCATTGTTTGTTCACCGCCTTATAAATGTTATAGATTTTTTGTACATTTCTTTTGTTTTTATGTACAATTTTATTATTCGCCAAAAAAAATCTTTTTCCTTCTATTTTTTACAAAAAAATATTTAAAAAGCTTTTATTTTTTTCTTAAATAATATATAATTCTATTATAAACAGATTTTTAAATATTATGTTTATATTTACTTTTTTAGAAAGGACCTATATTTAATATGAAATTTGTAAAAAGACTCTTTATTTTTCTAGTTATAATAATTATTATTGTTATATCCTATATTACATTTAATGGATATATTTTATATAAGGAAGCTATAGAAAAGGAAAGTATTTCAAGTCGAGTTTCTGCAATTCAAAATGATGAACATTTTATAAGTCTTGATAATGTTCCAGAATATTATCATAAAGCAGTTGTTGCTGTTGAAGACCATAGATTTTACTCTCATTTTGGAGTAGATGTTATTTCAACAGGTAGAGCTATTTTAACAAATATTAAGTCTAGGAAATTAGTTGAAGGTGGAAGCTCTATAACTCAGCAAGTTGCAAAAAATCTATGTTTCACTCAAGAGAAAACACTTTATAGAAAAGTTGCTGAACTATTTGTTGTACATGATTTAGAAAAGTTTTACTCTAAGGATGATATTTTAGAACTTTATATAAATAATATTTATTTTGGTAGTGGTTATTATAATATCTATGATGCAAGCAAACGGTTACTACGATAAAGATCCAAAAGATTTAAATCTTTATGAAGCAAGTATGCTTGCTGGTGTGCCTAATGCTCCATCCGTTTATGCTCCAACTAATAATCTAAAGTTAGCAGAAGAAAGACAATCTCAAGTATTAAGAGCAATGGCCGAGTTTAATGTTATTTCTGAAGATGAAAAAGATCAAATTGAGGCAATGCAAACAACTAAATAAATTTATTTTAGGATGTGATTTAATAATTCACATCTTTTTATTTACTGACTTTTCTTGTATTATTTTACATAATATTATATAATTATGTTCGTTTTTATAAATTTAATAGGAGTTGAAATTTTAATATGAGTACTAATAATATAGTTAGGCTTGAGGAGTTCTTTGATTTTTCTTCAAAAAAGCCTATAAATAGATTAGCTTATACAGAAGAGGATTTATAGAAAAAATGCAAGAACTAGGAATGAGTGTTACCTTCGATAAAATTCGGAAACATTTGCGGTTCTATCTCTCTTGGAAATAATCCAAAAAAACACTTGCAATAGGTTCTCATACAGATTCTGTATATAATGGTGGTCAATACGATGGTCCTGTTCGGAGTTATCGTTGGTCTTCAAGCTGCAGAAAACCTTATTAAGAGCAAACAATCTAATGGTATCTTAAAGGTTGTTATTTATGCCTGCGAAGAATCTAGTAGATTTGGTAATGCTTGTTTAGGTAGTAAATATTTAAAAGGAGACCTTAAGGAAGATGATTTTGATAAAATAGTTGATCAGAAAGCTGCAGATAGCGGAGAAACTATTTCTTTAAGAGATGCTGTTTCTTTTGCTAGAAATTATTTACTTGAGCATGCAGATGGATTAGATAAAGTAGAAAAGATTTTTAATGAAGTAGATTATTCTTTAGAAGCACATATTGAACAATATGAATTGTTAGATAAAAAATCTAAAAAGTTTTTATTATTTGAACAGGATGTATTAGGTATTGTAAATTCAATAGGTTCCGCAGTTAGAGTCAGATATACTGTAAAAGGTCAATCTGGTCATACTGGTTCTACTCCAATGAGAAAAAGAAAAAATGCAGTAGATGCAGCTTCTCTTATCGGAACTTCTATAAGAAATATTGGTAGAAAGTTTGAAAAAAACGGTCTTGGTCGTGCAAGCCAAGTAGAGATTTCTACCCCTGGTCATAATGGAAGCTTTAATCAGATACCTGAGAATGCAGAAGGTCTAATAGATTTTAGATTACTTGGAGAAAATACTCCTGAGAAAGTTTTAGAAACATTTGGAAAAATTAAAAGAAGTGCTGAAAGAAAAACTAAAACTAAGATTTTGGCAAAAGTAGTCTCTAAAGGAAGACCTGTAATAACAAGTGCTTCTCTGAATGAAGGACTTGCAAAAGTATGTGATAAAGATAAAATTGCTTATTCTATCATGCCTTCTTTTGCTGGACAAGATACTGGTTATATTCCAGCTAAAGAAAAAACTATGATTTTTATTCCTTCAACTGGTGGAAGTCATAATCCAAATGAGAGTACTAAAAGAAGGTTTATAGATATGGCAACTAGAGTATTTACAGATTTTTCTCGAAGTTTACTTGTAGAAAAGCTTAAGGATAGAATTGCAGTAGATTTATCAAGTATGTCTTCTCCTATTTCTAAAAATGCAGCTAGAGAGCATATAGTACATAGTCCTTCTAGTAAACAATTAGAAGAAAAGTAAAAAAACAACTTGCAGACTTTATAGTTTGCAAGTTGTTATATTTTGGTGGCTTGAAGTGGAATCGAACCACTGACACGAGGATTTTCAGTCCTCTGCTCTACCAACTGAGCTATCAAGCCATATGTTTTTAAATAAAAAAATGGCGACCTGGAACGGGCTCGAACCGTCGACCTCTAGCGTGACAGGCTAGCGTTCTAACCAACTGAACTACCAGGCCGTAAAAAAATGGTGGGCGCAATAGGGCTCGAACCTATGACCTCCTGCTTGTAAGGCAGATGCTCTCCCAGCTGAGCTATGCGCCCATTTCCTTTCGGCGAATTATAGTATACTAAATTTTATTTAAATTGTCAATACTTATTTTGAAATTTTTATAATTTTATTTTATTTTTTATTTAGCACTCCTATAAATTCGCTAAAAGTTCATATTACTATTTCATTTTTCCCTTTAATATTTCTTTTGCCTTTTCTAATTGTTTATTTTCTTCTATTTCTCTATAGTTAGGCTCTATTCCAACATCATTTATCTTATTTTTCTTAGGAGTATAATACTCTGCTGATGTAACTTTTAGAGCTCCTCCATTTGATAAACGAATTAATTCTTGAATTACGCCCTTTCCATATGTTGTATCTCCTACTATTTCTGCTTTTTCATTATCTTTTAATGCTCCTGCAAGTATTTCAGATGCACTTGCTGTTCCTTTATCAGTAAGAATTATAACTGGCATTTTTATTGTAGGATTTGTCTTCGATTTAGTTGTTTCTTCTTTTCCATCTTTATCTATTGTAATTAGTGTCACACTGTTTTTATCACATATTAAATCTGCTATTCCTAAAGCTTCATCTACAAGTCCTCCTCCATTGCCTCTTAAATCAATTATAAGCGATTTAATTCCTTGTTCTACTAGTTTGTTGTAATCTGCTACAAAATCATCTTTACATCCTTCGTCAAATGTTTCAATAGATATATATCCAATATCATCTTCTAATTTTTCACTTTTAACATAATTTATGTGTACTGCTCTTCTTGTGACTTTTATATTTAAAATTTCTCCATTTCTATCTATTGTGAGTTCTACATCTGTTCCTTCTTCTCCTTTTATGCTATTTGAAAGTTCACTTATTTCAATGGCCTTATATTCTACCCCATCTACTTTTATTATATAATCTCCTTGTTTTAGTCCTGCTTCTTCTGCTGGTGACCCTTCTATTGTTGACAAAACTACTACTGCGTCTTTTTGAAAATCCGTTTGCATATATACACCTATTCCAACAAAATTTCCAAGAGTCGATGCTGTAAAGTCATCTAATTCTTCTTTTGTATAATATTCTGTATAAAGATCTCCAACTGATGCAACCATTCCTTTTAGTGCCCCTTCTATTAGTTCATCTTCATTAACATCTCCTATATATTTCTCATCTAGTATCTTAGTAATAGTTTCAATAGCTGAATTTAGTTTTTGTGCTAATTCGCTGTTTTGATGTGAAGATATAATATATTTAGGGTTTCCATCGTAGCTTACAATACTTGTTACAATAAATGTAATTACAGCAACTATTATAATAAGCATTATTGTTCTATAAATTCTTTGTTTTTTATTTTCCTTCATAAAAACCTCCATTTTAGAATCTTCATTCTAATAGACTTAATAACATTCTATTTTACTATGGCTCATATAATTACAACTAAATTCACTTAAAAGAATTAACTTTTAAGTGAATTTTCATTTGTTATTTTTATTACATTCCTAGATATGGTGCTGGATTTACATATGTACCATTTAGTAATACACTAAAATGCAAGTGATTTCCTGTTGAATATCCTGTACATCCTACTGTTCCTATTTGTTGTCCTCTTGCAACTTTTTGACCAGTACTTACATTTATGCTTGTACAATGTGCATATAATGTAACAAGATCTGATCCATGTGCTACCATTACATAGTTTCCATATCCTCCACCACACCTACATCTTGTTTTAGCTGTTTTTGCATAATTATGTGTACAAGTATTAGATACTTTTATAACTACTCCTGCTTCTCCTGATACAATAGGAGTTCCTTGTGGTGCTGCAAAGTCTATTCCTTTGTGGTTTGAAGAACCAACACCACCTGTTGCAGCAGATCCTCTATATCCAAATGGTGAAGATATTCTTGTATAGTTACAAGGGACTGCAAGTTTTCCTCCTGTATACTTAATTCCTGATTGATTTGCTTTTTCAGCTTCTCTTCTTGCTATTTCTTGTAATTCGTTTTCTATTTTCTTTGAATCTTCATTTAATTGATCATTTAATTTTTGTAATTCTCTTTCTTCTTCGCTTAATTGTGATAAATATTTATTTTTAGTACCTTTTTTATTTGTTAATGTTATTTCTTCTAATTTTAGTTTTGATTGTTTTGCACTTACTTCGCTTTGTTTTTTCTGTACCTCATTTTTAGAAACTTCTATTTCTCTTTTTTGTGTTTCTATTTGTTCTAATAGTTTTGAGTCATATTCTGCTACTTTTCCTATTATATAATATCTTGATATAAAATCTGATAAACTTTTTGAACTTAGTAAAACATCTAAATATGATACTGTTCCCATTTTATATTGAGCTACCATTCTTGAGCATAGTGCTTCATATTGATTGTCATACTTTTCTTCTTGTTCTTTAAGTTTTGCTTCTAGCTCAGAAACTTCTTTATTTAATTGATTTAGTTCTCTTGTTATTATTTCTATCTCTTCTTCTTTTTCATCTATTTCTTGGTTTAATCTATCTAATTCACTTTGAGTTGAATCTTTTTCATCTTGTATTTCATCAATTCTTCCCTCTGTTTCTTTTATCTTATTTTGTATTTCATTTTGTTTATCTTTTAAATCTTGTGAACTTGTCGCAAAACTCACTACTGAAATTGATATTATTATAATGGCTAATATTCCACTAATTGTTTTCTTTATCATATGATTTCCTCCTTAACTTATCTTTATACTTCTAGATATTTTCTCATTGAAATAGAGCTTCCTACAACGCCTATTCCTGTTCCTAATAATATATATGTTATTATAAGTAGATTAAACATATCTGCAAAAGTATATAGTTTTACTCCAAGTTTAGCAAAAGTCTCTGTTTGTACTAAATTGCTTGTTACTAGATTATATATTAATCCAACAACTAAAATTGTAATTAGAGCAGCAATTAGTCCAATTATAATTCCTTCTACTATAAATGGCCATCTTATAAAGCTATTAGTTGCACCTACATATTTCATTATAGAAATTTCTTTTCTTCTGGCATGTACTGTAAGTTTTATTGTATTTGTTATTATAAATATTGATATTATTACAAGTACAGCAAGTATTGCAAAAGTTATTATTCTTACACCTTTTGTTATACTCATAAGCATACTTATTGTATCATTTCTACCTGTTATACTATCTACTTTATCTAAACTCTTTATTTGTTGTTGTACACTTTGATTTAGAGATAAATCCGTCAATGTTACTATATATGAGTCTGGCATAATTTCGCCTAATCCCTCAATTATAGCAGAAGATTCTTGTAATTGTTCAATCCAAGAATTATATCCTTCTGATCCTGATACATATTCAACAGTATTTACTCCTTCTATTGCTCTAATTTTTGCTCCAACTTCTTTACTTTCGGCTTCTGTTGCATCTAACTTTAAAAACACTTGCATACCTTGAGTTGCTTCTAGTTGAGCCATCATATAGTTAACATTTTCTCCAAGTATAAAAAATACACCAAACATTAGCATAGCCATACACATTATAGTTAAAGCTGCTCCAGTTGACTTTTTATTTTTCAGTGTATTTTTAAATCCTTCTCCTATCAAATAACTTAAAATATTATATCTCACTGTCATACCCACCCTTTTTATCATCTCTTACTATATCGCCTTTTTCTATCTGTATAACTCTTTTCTTCATTTTATCTACTATATCTTTTGCATGTGTTGCAACTATTATTGTAGTTCCTCTCATATTAATCTCATTAAGTAAATTCATAATTTCCCATGCAGTATCTGGATCCAAATTTCCTGTTGGCTCATCTGCAATTAACATAGATGGATTATTTACTAAAGCTCTTGCAAGTGCTACTCTTTGTTGTTCTCCTCCTGACAATTCATTTGGATACATCTTCGCTTTTCCACTTAGTCCAACTAATGATAATACCATTGGTACTTGTCTTCTTATATGTTTTTGTGTTGCTCTTACTATGTACATTGCATATGCAACATTATCATATACAGTTTTATCTGGTAATAATCTAAAATCCTGAAATACTACTCCCATACTTCTTCTTAGATATGGTACTCTACTCTTTTTTAAAAATGTTGTATCTTTTCCATTTATTATTATATTTCCTGATGTTGGTTCTTCCTCTTTTAATATAAGTTTTATAAGTGTTGATTTTCCTGAACCTGAGCTTCCTACTAAAAATGCAAATTCTCCTTTTTCTATCATAAAGTTTGCATTATGCACAGCCTCAGTTCCTGTAGAATATTTTTTATTTACATTTCTGAATTCTATCATTTCTGTTTCCTTCCTCAGTTTAAATTTGAACAATAATTGTTATTTAATAAGATTCTTAAGAAATAAATACCATAATCATATATTTATATACTAATAATTTTCTTTTACAAATCAACAAAGTTAAATTATAATTATTGTCTAAATTTTCTCTTTATATATCATAACAATATTTATCAATTATTGCAATAGTTTTTTTTGTAAAATTAAGATAAATTTTCTTGGATTTTAGTAGTGTTTTTTTATGTTTCAAGCATTTTCATTTATAATTGTGTTCACAAAAAATTTACAAAAGAAAAAGTATGAGCAAGTATTCTTGTTACTCATACTTTTTAATTACTTTATTTTTTTCATTTCTTCATGCCTTTTTACTTTTTGTGTTGTTGTTTTTATCATTGGCTCATCTGTTAATATTAATTTTTTCATATATTTATATTTTGGAAGTTTTGCATTTATTTCTTTTATATCTTTCCAAACTATATTTCTAAGTTCTTCTTCTGATATTTCAGAATACTTTGATTTTACATATTCTTTATCATAAACAATTTTTACTGACACTAATAAATCATCATCTTTCTCTTCCCCATATACCATGCTTTCTGCAACATAAGGCAAATTATTTACAAGTATTTCTATTTCTTCTGGGTATACATTCTTTCCGATTTTTTAATACTATTACATTTTTCTTTCTTCCTGCGATAAATATTATTTCATCTTTATCTTTATATCCTAAATCGCCTGTATGAAACCATCCATCCTTTATAACTTCATTTGTTGCTTCCTCATCTCCATAATATCCGAAGCATTACATTAGGTCCTTTTGCAATTATTTCTCCTATCCCTTCTTCATTTGGATTATCTATTTTAATTTCTACACTAGGCATTGGATATCCAATAGAGCCATACCTAATAACTTTTGCATTTTCTGCAGCAAGTACTGGAGATGTCTCTGTAAGTCCATATCCTTGTATTGTGAGTATTCCAAAATCATTAAAACCTTTTGCAACTTTTTTGTCCAATCCAGAAGCACCACTTATAACAAATCTTATTTCTCCTCCAAGTTCGTTTAGTACTTCTTTAAATACTTTTCTTCTTATATCAATACCAAATTTTAATAAAAAATTAGAAATTGCTTTTGCAATTTTTATTACTTTCGTTTTTCCTTTTTTCTCTATTCCTGCTTCAATCTTTTTATATATTGATTCAATTAGAAGTGGTACACAAACAAATACTGTTACCTTATATTCTTTTAAATTCTCTTGTATATGTCTTAAACCATCACAAAATACATTCTTTACTCCATTTGATAGAAATAATAAAATTCCTGTTGACCCAAATGTATGATGAAATGGTAAAAATGCAATATTTGTGTCTGTGTCATACATTTTTTCTACTTTGTTCATATCATTTATATTGCTTATTATATTTTTTTGAGATAACATTACAGCTTTTGAAAGTGAAGTTGTTCCTGATGTAAACACTATACTTGACATTTTGTCTAAATCTATTTCTGCTTCTATATATTCTTTATTTCCATTAGACAAAAGTGTTTCACCATCTTTTATTAAACTTTTTATTGTACTAAATCCTTCTGTTTCATCCATACAAATAATTTCTTTTAAATTTGTTTCTTGTTTATCTAATATATTTCTTAAGATATCCAGATATGATTTCTCACAAAATATTACTTCTACTTTTGCTCTTTTTATAGACAATTCGATTTCATCTTCTGGAAGCCCCTTATCTAATGGTACAACAGTTCCTACCCCATTTATAACAGCCATATAAGTAAGTACCCACTCATACCTATTTTTACCTATTATTGCAATTCTTTTATCTTTATATCCTTTGTCTATTAAAACTGTACCAACAGAATTTACCTCTCTCCCAAATCTTTCATATGTGATATCTTCATATTTTACTTCTTTTCCAGTTTTATGTTTTACAACAAAAGCAATATTCTTTGCAAATTCTTTGCAAGAATTATTGAGCATCTCTTTCAAGTCTCTAAACTCTTTAGAATAATATAATATTTCATTTCTCATACCTAAATTTCTCCTATTTAGTATCTAGTATTTAATACTAGATTATCACATATAAAACTTCAAGTCAATCTTTTTGACCATTCATTCAATATTTGTAATAATTATTTTTATATCAAAATTATCTGTCCCAAATGACAAAAAGCAGATAACCTTAAAGATTATCTGCTTACTTTTATTATTATTTTATTTTACTTGCTGCTGTATTTACTGATGTTAATAAAGAATTGTATTTTGTTAGATTAGACATATCTCTAAATTCAATTTTCTCTCCATTGATTTGCCATTTTCCTTCAGATTCTTTTAAGAAATCAAATACTTCATTTATTTTGTCTAAATAATTATTTACATTTTCTACTGTTTTGTTTACTGTTTCTGCATCATTTTCTAGTTGAACACTACTTTTAAATAAATCTTTATATTTTCCTGTTAGTCCACTATCTGTAGCTCTTTTTTCTTTATATTCTTCTTTTGACATTTCTGCTAATTTTGTTTTAGCATTTTCTCCTTTTTCTTTTATGTCATTGATCAATTTTTTAGAAGTCTCAAAGTTTGGTCCATCATTTTTAAAGTTTTCTGCTGATAAGATTGTTGTTAAATTTTGATTTTGATATTCATTAGCTATTTCTAAAGCTACATTTTTATACTCTGTAAGATAATCTTTTAATGCTTTTTCTACTTCTGCATATTTTCCTTTTGATTTAATTTCAGAATCTATATTTCCTGTTGAATTAATAGATTCCATTTCTACTCCAATAATTGCTTTTTGTGCTGTTTCATTTACTACTAATCCAATTCCTCCAACTGCTACTAAAACTAGTATTCCAATTACTGCAATTATAATAATGACTTTTTTGTTTTTAGGTTTTTTCTCGTCCATTTGACCCTCCTATAATTTATTATTAATTAGTTTTCAAATTTTATATTTGAAACAATGTGTATTATATCACTTAGGCTTAAAATATACAATACTTTTTTGACTTTTTAATATTTTATAAAATTTGCTTTTTTTCCTATTTTATGTTAATATATATTTATAAATGGCTATACGCCAGAAAGGATGAGCTTACTATGGCAATACCTGAAACCTTTTCGCAAATTATACACATCCCACCAAATACTCCTAGCGAAGTAAACCGCTACATCTACGCCCTTCTTGAGAGCTATGATGGTTTTCCCGTATTTTCTCGTTGGAGTCGTGAAAAAGGTGAACTCCTTAATGTTGTCTTCACCTCTCCTAACTCTCTTGGCAGTTTCTTGGAGGCTTATGGGCAAGCCTTGAGAGGCAAATTCATTGTTCCCATCTGGGAAAAAGTGAATGGTCCTATTATCTCTGACAAGATTAAGGACACGCTCTCTCAATTCCACAGCCTTATGATCTCCATCACACCTGCATTTGAGTTCATCATGTCCAATGGTGGCTGGGCGGTCGGCAAAGAGTTCAAAGGTCTCTTGGCTTTACGAGGAGCAATTTTCTCAAAAACGGCTTCCCCTAAGGTATCCAAGGCACACGATACTTTCTGCATTGAAATGACACGGTTTACCATTGCCGCAAAGTGCATGATAGGCCGTATGGACACTTTGAAAATCCACCGTACATTAAACAGCTTTTCGTCCATCCAAAACATTTGCGACCTATATATTGACTTCGGCGTCATCTATAGGAGATTAGAGCCCTTTGTACAGTACATTGAATCCAACGGCGGCTGGGTAAGCGAAGATGGCACTTTCCCTGGGTTTGATGCTCTTAGGCATGATGTTTCTTCTGGCAAACTCTCCAAAGAACATCAGGAAGCCTTTGAACAGCTTACACGTTTTATGGAAGTATTAGAACTTGGCAGAAAATTCATTTTGCTTTCGTAAAATTAACCTTCCAAAGCCATTATCACAAGTTAAGTTTGACTTTGGAAAAAGCTCAGGGCGTAGCTGCATTCTCTTGCAGCTACGCCCACCCTTTATTTATTCACTTCTTAATTCTATTACAATTTTTTCTATATTATCTAATAAAAAGTCTACATCTTCTTTTGTATTATGTTCTCCAAATGTTGCTCTAAGAGAACCATTTATATATTCTCTTGGAACTCCCATTGCTGCAAGTACATGTGATGGTGAAGCTTCCTTTGCATTACAAGCTGAGCCAGTAGATACACATATTCCGAACCTCATCTAATTTTAAAAGTAAAGAATTTCCGGTCTACTCCTTTAAATGATATGTTTGCATTTCCAGGAAGTCTATTATTTCTATCTCCATTTATCTTTATGTCTTTTATTCTTTTTTCTACATTTGAAATATAATATTCTCTTAAAGTTGTTAGCTTTTGGTTATATTTATCTATATTTTTATACGCAAGTTCTATTGCTGAACCGAAGCCCTACAATTTCTGCTACATTTTCTGTTCCTGCTCTTTTATCTTTTTCTTGATGTCCTCCGATCTTGCATTTTGGTAAATTCTACACCAGATTTTACATATAATGCTCCGAACTCCTTTGGGGCCATAAAATTTGTGTGCTGACATGCTAAGCATATCTATATTATCTCTTTCAACATCTATTTTTAGATTTCCAATTGCCTGAACTGCGTCTGTATGAAAATATATGTTATTTCTCTTTGCAATCTCACCAATTTTTCTAATATCTTGTATACTACCGAACTTCATTATTTGCTGTCATTATTGAGATTAGTATTGTATCTTTATTTATTTCATTTTCTAATTCTTCCAAGATTATATGTCCGATCTTTGTCTACATTTAGATATGTTACCCTAAATCCTTCTTTTTCTAAACTTTTACAACTGTCTATTACAGCATGATGTTCTATTTTACTTGTTATTATATGATTTCCTCTATTTCTATTTGCATATGCTATGCCTTTTATAGCTAGATTATCGCTTTCACTTCCACATCCTGTAAAATATATTTCTCTAGGTTTTGCATTAATTGCTCTTGCAACCTGCTCTCTTGCTTTATCTATTGCCATCTTATTATGTCTTCCTATTCCATATATTGATGATGGATTTCCATAGTTTAAACCAAAGTATGGTATCATTTCTTTTAAAACCTCATCTTTTACATATGTTGTTGCTGCATGGTCAAAATATCTTATCTTTTCCATTCGTTTCCCTCCTATGTTTTATTATATGAAATATGAGAGATTATAATTCAAATAAAAGAAAATAGCATTATAAAAGCAAGTAATTTTCTAATCACTTGCTTTTTTATATGTTTAGCTTTAGTCTTTTAGAAGTTTTATTTCTACAACATTTCTCTTTTCTTTAATTGTTGCATAAAATGTTGTTCCATATATATTTATTATTCATAATATCTCCTCAAATATATTACCTGCTTCTATTTTGCAACTTCAACACCTATATTTAGTTTTTCTCCATTTATATTACATTCTGTGCAGTGTTCCATATTTTCTCTTATTATTAAATCTATTGTTAATGTTTCTTTTTTGATAATTTCTTTATTATCTTTTATTACTTTTTCTAGCATTTCATTTCCAGATACATATAGATATATTCTATCTAGTACTTCAAATCCTCTTTCTTTTCTTAAGTTTTGTACTTTTGATATTATTTCTCTTACATATCCTTCTGTTTTTAACTCTTCTGTAATCTCTGTATCTAGAACTACACCAATCATTCCATTTCCAGCATAGGCAAATCCATCTTTTCCTTGCATTGTAACTAATAGATTTTCTTCATTTAATGTAATTTTTGTATCTCCTATTTGGATTTCTTTACTTTCTCCATTTTTTATAGAAGTTGCAAGTTCCATTTGATTGCATTTTGCTATTTCTTGTTTAATCTGTGGTATTAGTTTTCCATATTCTCTTCCAAGTACTGGAAGGTTTGGCAATATTTCAAAATTAACATATTTAGAAAGGTCAGCTCCTAGCTCTACTTTCTTAATATTTAATTCATCTTTTATTATATCTCCATAGTAATCTGGAAGGCTTGTTATTGATATTAGCATTTCAGATAGTGGTTGTCTATTTTTGATATTAGCAGTGTTTCTTGCACTTCTTCCAAGTTTTACTAAGTTATATGCTAAATCCATTTCCTCTTCTAGTTTTTTATCTATAGCCTTTTCTTCTACTTCTGGCCATTTACATAAATGTACGCTCTCGATAGCTTCTTTATCTAAGCTTCTTACTAGGTTTTGATATATTTCTTCTGCAATAAATGGTACAAATGGTGCTATAACTTTTGAAAGTGTAACTAATATTCTATATAGTGTGACAAAAGCTCCAAGTTTATCGTCTGTTAACTCATTTCCCCAATATCTACTTCTGTTTCTTCTTACATACCAATTAGATAATTCATCTACAAATTCTTCTATTTTTAGGCTTGCTCCTGTTATGTCATATTCATTTAAGTCATTATCAACTTCTTTTACTAATGTATTTAGCTTAGATGTTATCCATTTATCCATTACATTACTTGATACGAAATCTTTATATTTTAATGGATTTATTTTGTCTATATTTGCATATAACACATAGAACGAATATACATTCCATAATGTTCCTAAAAATCTTCTTGATGTATCTCCTACATCTTCTAGAGAGAATCTTGTTGGAAGCCATGGAGCACTTGCTGTATAGAAATGCCATCTTGTTGCGTCTGCACCTTCTTTATTCATTACTTCAAATGGATCCACAACATTTCCTTTTGATTTAGACATTTTTAATCCTTTTTTATCTAGTACATGTCCTAATACTATGCAATTTTCAAATGAAGCTCTATCAAATATTGCTGTTGATATTGCAAGTAATGTATAGAACCAACCTCTAGTTTGGTCTACTGCTTCTGATATAAACTGTGCAGGATAATTTTCTTCAAATAATTCTTTATTTTCAAATGGATAATGAAGCTGTGCAAATGGCATTGAACCTGAGTCAAACCAACAGTCTATAACTTCTTTTGTTCTTGTCATTTCCTTTCCACATTTTTCACATTTTAAATGGACATCATCTATATATGGCTTATGAAGTTCTATATCATTTGCTACATTTATGCCCTTTTGTTTTAGTTCTTCTATACTTCCTATACATTCTTTATGACCACATTCACATTTCCATATAGGAAGTGGTGTTCCCCAATATCTGTCTCTTGAAATTCCCCAATCTATTACATTTTCAACGAATTTTCCAAATCTCCCTGTTCTTATTGTATCTGGATGCCAATGTATTTTGTTATTATTCTCTACTAGCTTATCTCTTAATGTAGACATTGCAACAAACCAGCTTTCTTTTGGATAATAAAGTAGTGGTGTATCACATCTCCAACAATGTGGATATGAGTGCATATGTCTTGCTGATTTAAATAATTTGTTATTTTCTTTTAAATAATTTACTATGCTTTCATCGCATTTTTTAACAAATTTTCCTGCCCATGGAGTAACTTCAGATACGAATTTTCCTTCTTTATCTACTAGGTTTACAAATGTTATTCCATTTTGCTTTGCAACTAAACTATCATCTTCACCATAAGCTGGTGCAATATGTACTATTCCTGTTCCTTCTTCTAATGATACATAGTCTCCATGTATTACAACAAATGCTTTTCCTTCTACTTTTGCAAATGGTAATAATTGTTTATATTTTATTCCAAGTAATTCTTCACCTTTAAATTCTTTTACAATTTCAAAGTTTTCTCCTAAAACTTTTTCACAAAGTTCTTTTGCAAGTATGTATGTCTCTTCTGGTTTTATACATTCATTGTCACTATCACTAACTTTTGCTTCTACATATGTATATGCTTTATTTACACATAGAGCTAAATTTGATGGTAATGTCCAAGGTGTTGTTGTCCATGCTAGTATATATGTATTTGGTCTATCTTCTACTTCAAATTTTGCAATACATGTTAAATCATTTACATCTTTATATCCTTGTGCAACTTCATGTGAAGATAATGCTGTACCACATCTAGGACAATATGGCATTACTTTATGTCCTTCATAAAGTAAATTTTTGTCCCACATCTGTTTTAAAGCCCACCATACTGATTCTATATAGTTATTATGATATGTAACATATGGATTATCCATATCTACCCAGTATCCTATTTGGTTTGTCATGTCTTCCCACATAGATACATAAGTAAATACACTTTGTTTACAGTCTTTTATAAATTTTTCTATTCCGTATTCTTCAATTTGCGCTTTTCCAGATATTCCAAGTTTTTTTTCTATTTCAAGTTCTACTGGAAGTCCATGTGTATCCCATCCAGCTTTTCTTATTACTTTATATCCTTTCATAACCTTATATCTTGGAATAATGTCTTTCATAACTCTTGTTAGAATATGACCAACATGTGGTTTTCCATTTGCTGTTGGTGGTCCATCATAGAATGTGAAATATCTTCCACCTTTATTCATTTCAAAATTCTTTTTTATTATATTATTTTCTTTCCAAAAATTTCTTATTTCAACTTCTTTTCCTGCAAAACCATTTGGTAGTTCTACTTTTTTGTACATATATATCCATCTCCTTCAATTTTATTAGTTTAAACAAGAATTATTATTTGGCTAGGTGTTCAAGAAAGAAATACTGGAACCGTATATTTATACGATAAGGTTTTTCTTTTACATGAACAACAACTCCAAATGGTGATTTTTGTTTGAACTAAGCTGTTTCGGCAGTCTTTTCCTTTTCTTTAGGTGTAATTTTTTTCTTTTTGATATGCTTTCTTTCTTTCTTCTCTTCATTTATTATTGTTTTTGGCTCTTTACCTTCTAATACAGTTTCTCTTGTAATTATACATTTCTCAATTTTTGGATTTGATGGTATATCAAACATAATGTCTCTCATTATTTCTTCTATTATTGAGCGAAGTCCTCTTGCACCTGTATTTCTCTCTACCGCTTTTTCTACTATTGCAGAAATTGCATCATCTTCAAATTCTAATTCTACTCCGTCTAGTTCTAATAACTTTTTGTATTGTTTTACTAATGCGTTTTTAGGTTCTGTTACAATCTTAACTAGTGCTTCTTTATCTAATTCTCTTAAAGTTGTAACTATTGGAAGTCTTCCAACAAATTCTGGAATTAATCCAAATTTTAATAAATCTTGTGGTAATAGTTCTTCATATATTTTATATTTATCTATTTCTTTTTTACTTTCAATTTTCGCAGAAAATCCTATAGCTTTTTTTCCGATTCTTTCATTTATTATATTGTCTAACCCTTCAAATGCTCCTCCACAAATAAACAGAATGTTTGATGTGTTTATCTGTAAAAGCTCTTGATGTGGATGTTTTCTTCCTCCTTGTGGTGGCACTGCAGCAGTAGTTCCTTCTATAATTTTTAAAAGTGCTTGTTGAACACCTTCTCCGCTTACATCTCTTGTAATTGAAGGATTCTCAGACTTTCTTGTAATTTTATCTATCTCATCAATATATACAATTCCTCTTTCAGCAAGTTCTATATCATAATCTGCTGATTGTATTAGTTTAAGTAAAATATTTTCAACATCTTCTCCTACATAACCTGCTTCTGTAAGTGTTGTTGCATCTGCTATTGAAAATGGTACTTTTAATATTTTAGCAAGTGTTTGTGCAAGAAGTGTTTTTCCACATCCTGTTGGCCCAAGTAAAAGTACATTACTTTTTTGTATTTCTACATCATTTTGTTCTTCTTCACTATTTATTCTTTTATAGTGATTATATACTGCAACTGATAAAGTTTTTTTAGCTTCTTCTTGGCCTATTACATATTCATCTAATATCTTTTTTATTTGGGCAGGATTTGGAAGTTCTTCATCTTCTCCTATTGTGTATTGTATATCCTCATCTTCATAAGAATCCTCATCTACTATATTTTTACAAATTCCAATACATTCATCACATATATACACTCCTGGTCCAGCAACTATTTTCTTAACATTTTCTTGTGCTTTACCACAAAATGAGCATTTTACATTTTTTATATTTCTATCTTCGCCATTATTTTTTGCCATATTATTTTAACCTCCATTTAAGCTAATCATTAGCTCTATTAATTGATCCATCATATATCCTCTTACATAATTAGAAAGAATGAAAGAGGTTCCATTCTATGAAAATTAGATATTAGAATAATCTAATATCTAATTTTTCTTTATAATACTTAAGGTCTTTTATCTAATATTCCATCTATTAGCCCATATTTCAAAGCTTCTTCTGCTGTCATATAATTATCTCTTTCTGTATCTTTATTGATTATTTCTAATGGCTGACCTGTTCTTTCACTTAATATTTTATTTAACTTTTCACGAGTTCTAACCATATGATCTGCATGTATTTTTATCTCTGTTGTTTGACCTGAAAGTCCTCCAGAGATTAATGGTTGATGTATTAATATTTCTGAATTTGGTGTTGCAAATCTTTTTCCTTTTGTTCCTGAAGCTAAAAGTACAGCTCCCATACTTGCTGCCATTCCTACACATATTGTAGATACTGGGCATTTTATATAATTTATTGTATCATATATAGCCATTCCATCTGTTATAGAACCTCCTGGGCTATTTATGTAAAGAGAAATCTCTTTATCTGGGTCTTCTGACTCTAAAAATAAAAGCTGGGCAACTACAAGTCCTGCTGATGTTGCATCTACTTGTTCTCCTAAAAATATTATTCTATCTTTTAATAGCCTTGAGAATATGTCATATGACCTTTCTCCTTTATTTGTTTGTTCTATTACATAAGGTACTAAACTATTATCTATCATACATTTCCTCCTAAGATTTTAATTATTTTATTTTAGCATTTGAAACAATAAGTTCTATTGCTTTTTCTTGTGCTAATTGTTTTTTTAGGTAGTCCATGAAGTTTTCATTTTTCTCTAGTTCTTCTTTTTCTTTTCCATACATTTTTGCCATTTCTTCAAGTTTTTCTTCTACTTGTTTTTTATCTGCTTCTAATTTTTCTGTCTTTATTATTTGTTCTAGAACAAGTTTTGTTTTTACTGCTTCTTTAGCTTGTTCTTCGCCTTCTTTTCTGAAATCTTCCATTGTCTTTCCTATCATTTGTAGATACATTTCCATATTCATTCCTTGATAACTTAGTCTTGTTTCTACATCTTTTACCATATTATCAAGTTCTGTTTCTATCATTCCTGATGGAATGTCTATCTCTGTTTCTTTGCAAACAGCTTTTATAGCTTCATCTTCAGTTTCATATTTTACTCTGTTTTTGTTTTCTTCTTCCAACTTTTCTTTTATACTATTCTTTAACTCTTTTAAAGTGTCAAATTCACTTGCATCTTTTGCAAAATCATCATTTACTTCTGGAAGTTCTTTTTTCTTTATTTCATGTAGTTTTACCTTAAATACTGCTTCTTTTCCTTTTAAATCTTCTGAGAAGTAATCATCTGGGAATTTTACTTTTATATCTTTTTCTTCTTCTATTTTCATTCCAATTATTTGCTCTTCAAATCCTGGTATAAAAGTATTGCTTCCTATTTCTAGTTCATGTCCTTCTGCTTTTCCACCTTCAAATTTAACTCCATCAACAGAACCTTCGAAATCTATTACAGTTATATCTTTGTTTTCTACTGGTCTATCTTCTACTGCAACTATTCTTGCATTTCTTTCTACCATATGTCCTAATTCATGCTCTACATCTTTATCAGATACATTATACTCTATCTTTTTAATTTCTATACCTTTATATTTTCCAAGTTTTACTTCTGGTTTTATTTGTACTACTGCTGTGAATTTTAAGTCTTGTCCTTTTCCTATTTGTGTAATATCTAAGTCTGGATGACTTACTGCTTCTATATTATTTTCTTTTAATTCTTTTTCATATATTTCTGGAACAACTTCATTGAAAGCATCCTCATAAAATATCTCTGGTCCATAGTGTTTCTCAACAATAGCCATAGGAGCCTTACCTTTTCTAAAGCCTGGTATATTAAAATATTTAGCGCTTTTTTCATATACTTTTTTTATTGCTTCATCAAATTTTACAGCCTCTACTTCAAAGCTAAGTTTTAATTCATTTGCATTTTCTGTCTTTTCAATTTTTATACTCATAATCTGTCTTCAATCCTCTCTATAATTATCTTTTAACCTCATTATTATATCCACTTTTTTGATTTATGTCAATAGAAATGTTTGAAAAAGTATAGTAAGTTTAAGCTCTTTATAGCAAAACAAAAAGCTTAAAAGAAAGATTTTATCTTATCTTTTAAGCTTTGATAATTAGACACAAAATACATGCTTTCCTAGTCTTAAAGTTATTTTCCTAGACCATATCCATTTACTTGTTGCTGTGTTTGGGTTAAAATAATATAAAGCTCCGATTTGATGGATCCCATCCGTTTAAAGCATCTTGTGCAGCACTTATTGCTGTTTTATTTGGAGATAAATTTATTTGTCCATCACTAACTACATCAAATGCACCTCTTTGATATATGACTCCTGCAACAGTGTTTGGAAAACTTGAACTTGATACTCTATTAAGTACTACTGCTGCAACAGCAACTTGTCCTATATAATCTTCCCCTCTTGCTTCTCCATAAACTAAACGACTAAGCAAATTCAAGTCTGATGAATTGCTTGATGTTTGATTCGTTTTTGAGCCACCTGAATTTATTCCGAATTGCAGCTAGTGTTTTCTCCCCTGCAACCCCATCTGCTTTTAACCCATTTGCTTTTTGAAATGCTTTCACAGCTGATTGTGTTTTACTTCCATACACTCCGGTCTACATTTCCTTTATAATATCCCCAATCTTTTAATCTTTGCTGTATTTGTTTTACTTCATCTCCTGATGAACCAAACTTTGATAATGTTTCTACACTTGCATTTGCTACATTTATATAGAAAATGTACCCAAATATTATTAACACTATTCCTATTATACTTATCAATGTCTTTTTCATTAAAATAATCATTCCCTTCTAAAAATTATCGGTTATGACTATTATTTCCAGTTTTTCTAGATTTATACCAAGAAAGCAAAAAGACAGGTACCACAAGGGTACCTATCTTTTGGAGATCATTTGCATCATTTTCGCACAATGAACTTTGTATTTTGATTTCCAGCTCCGCACCTAGGACAATTCCATTGTTCTACATACTAATTCAGGTCAAAGAACTCATGAATGCTCACAGTTGTCGGAATTACACTCCTTCCGCAAAATCTGCACTCTTTAATGTAGCAATTCGAAGTAGTATTCCAATAATTATTCATAGCTATATAATCCTTTCTGCCTGTCTAATATAAGTTATAGTTACAACAGATCTCCATATACAATTCTAATCTCAGAACTTATGGTAATTATATAGCATTCTCACAGTTATGTCAACTTAAAATATTCCTACTATATTTCCATCTTCATCTATATCTATATTTTCCGCTGCTGGTACTTTTGGAAGTCCTGGCATTGTCATTATTTTTCCTGTAATTACTACAATAAATCCTGCTCCTGCTTTTAATATTATTTCTCTTGCATGTATATTAAAGCTTTCTGTACATTCTAAATTTTTTGGATCATCTGAGAAAGAATATTGCGTTTTTGCAATACATATTGGTAAATTTCCATATCCAAGCTTTTTAATTTGTGTTATACTCTCCTTTGCTTCTTCTGAAAACTCTACATCATCTGCTCCATAAATTTTTCTTGCTACTTTTCTTATTTTTTCTTCTACTTCTTCATTTAAATCATATGTAAATGTAAGTTTAGTTTCATTTTCGCAAAGTTTTACAACTTTTTCAGCTAAATCCTTTGCTCCTTCTCCTCCTTTAGCCCATGCTTCTACTAAGCTCATATTTATTCCCTGCTCTTTAAGTTTGTTTTGCATAAATTCTATTTCTTTTTCGGTATCTGTTAAAAATCTATTTATTGCAACAATTACATTTAGTCCAAATTTGTTTTTGATATTATCTATATGTCTTAAAAGGTTATGCATTCCCTTTTCTAGAGCTTCCATATTTTCTTCATTAACTTCTTCTTTTGAAGCACCTCCATGATATTTTAAAGCTCTCATTGTTGCAACACATACTACTGCATCTGGTTTTAATCCATTTTCTCTACATTTTATATCTAAAAATTTTTCTGCTCCTAGGTCTGCTCCAAATCCTGCTTCTGTAATGCAATATTCTCCAAGTTTTAATCCAAGTTTTGTTGCCCTTATACTATTACATCCATGTGCTATATTAGCAAATGGTCCACCATGTACTATTGCTGGTGTATTTTCTAATGTTTGTACTAAATTTGGATTTATTGCATCTTTTAAAAGCACAGCTAAACTTCCTTCTGCCTTTATATCTTTTACATATATTGGCTCTTCTTTTTCATTATATCCAATTATTATATTTCCAATTTTAATCTTTAAATCTTTTAGGTCTTTTGATAAGCAAAGAACTGCCATTATCTCTGATGCAACTGTTATATCAAATCCATCTTCTCTGTCTACCATCCCTTTTTCACCTGATAATCCACAAGTTATTTTTCTAAGTTGTCTATCATTTAAATCTACACATCTTTTCCATGTAACTTTTTTAAATCCTAATTCATTTCCATGGAATATATGGTTATCTATCATAGCTGAAAGCAAGTTATTTGCTGATGTTATAGCATGTATATCTCCTGTAAAGTGTAAGTTTATGTCTTCCATTGGAGCTATTTGTACATATCCTCCACCTGTTGCTCCACCTTTTATTCCAAATACTGGTCCTAGGGAAGGTTCTCTTAGTGCAAGTACTGATTTTTTTCCTATTTTTCTTAAACCATCTGCTAGTCCTATCGACATTGTTGTTTTTCCTTCTCCAAGTGGTGTAGGATTTATTGCTGTAACAAGTACTAATTTTCCATCTTGTTTTTCTGCATTATTTTTGAATGCTTCTTCTGTTATTTTTGCTTTATACTTTCCATAACTTTCAATTTCTTCTTCATTTAAGCCTAGAGTCTTAGCTACTTCTCTTATGTCATTTAATTTTGCATTTCTTGCAATTTCAATATCGCTCATTTTTAGCCTCCTTAAATTTAGCCGAAAAAACAAAAAAAGCAATTCTAATAATTTAAAGAATTGCCCAGGCGGTCGGCTTATATTTTAAGTAAATTGCCCTCATGTTAATTCACGCATCCGCCAGCAATTTACTTCTTTACATATATATTTTATCATATTATAATTTTATATGTCAAGTTTTATACTATCAATCCTACTGCAACTCCAATTATTGCTCCAACTACTACTTGTACAGGTGTATGCCCAAGTACTTCTACAAGCCTTTCTTGGACTTGAGGAATTGAAAGCCCTGGTGTGTTTACAATCTTGTTTAATAATGCAGCCTGTTTTCCTGCTGCTCTTCTTACTCCTGCTGCATCATACATTACAACAAAAGAGAATATTATTGATAGGGCAAATATAGATGAGTTAAAACCATGTTCTTTTCCCATCATCATTGCAAGGCACATTACAACAGCTGAATGAGAGCTTGGCATTCCACCTGCTCCGAAGTATCCTTTTAAAATTAAATTTTTTAGTTTTTACTAAATCCCATATTACTTTGAACAGTTGTATAGAAAACCAAACTAAAAGCGGTATATATATATATTTATTTGTTACAAAGTCTGTCAATTGTTCCATTTTTCTTCCCCTCTATTTTTACTCTTTAAATTATTCTTGTACAGTAAACTCTTCTTCTATTATATCTTCTCCATTATTTATTAGTATATTTATTTTCTTTTCTGCTTCATTTAACATTTTTGTACATTCTTTAGATAAATCCATGCCTTCTTCAAATTTTTTAACACTTTCGTCTAACCCAAGCTCTCCGTTTCTCCAATTCTTTTGCTATATCTTCTAGTCTCTTTATGGCATCTTCAAATTTTATATCTTCCATTTTTACCTCCATTTTAGCTATTTTCCTTTTATTATTTCAGCAGTTACACTATCATCAACAAATCTCATTGTAATTTTGTCTCCTGCATTTAATTCTTTTGCTTTTTTTATTATCTTACCATCTTCACTTGTAACTATACTATATCCTCTTGATAGTGTTTTAAGAGGGCTTAAGGCATCTAATTTAGAAATTGTATTTACAAAGTCTTTTTTAGAGATCATGATTTTATTATTTATACTATTTCCTAGGCTCTTTACTAACATATCTATATTGATATATCTTTCATTTATTCCTTGCATAGGTTCTTTATAGCATCTACTTTGCATACATTTTTCAAATCTTAGTTTCATATAGTCAACATGCTTCTTTAATGCGATTCTATATCTATTCTGATAATTTGTTATCATCTCTTCTATTTTGCTTATTTCAGGAACTGCAAGTTCAGCAGCAGCTGATGGTGTAGGTGCTCTTAAGTCTGCAACAAAATCTGCTATTGTAAAATCTGTTTCATGTCCGAACCGCTGAAATTACAGGTAATTTTGATTCAAATATTGCTCTTGCAACTACTTCCTCATTAAATGGCCATAGGTCTTCTAAAGAACCTCCGACCTCTTGCAATAATTATAACATCTGCTAAATCTTTCTCATTCATTAGCTTTATTGCATCTGCTATTTTTTCTCCTGCTCCTTCTCCTTGCACAGGAACTGGAAGTAGCCTTATGTATACATTTGGATTTCTTCTCGTAGATACATTTATGATATCTCTAATTACTGAACCTGTTTTTGATGTAAGCACTCCAATGGTCTTTGGCATAAATGGTATTTTCTTTTTATATTGCACATCAAATAATCCTTCTTTTTCTAGCTTCTCTTTAAGCTCATTATATGCTGTATAAAGATCTCCTATACCATCTTCTTTCATTGCTTTTGCATATACTTGATATACACCGGTCTCTTTCAAAAACAGATACAGTACCAAATACCACTACTTTCATTCCATCTTTTGGCATGAATTTAAGTCTTGCTGCATAAGTTTTAAACATTATACATTTTATAAGTGAGTTTTCATCTTTTAAAGTAAAATACATATGCCCTGTATAATGGTTTTTAAAATTTGATATTTCTCCCTTTATGTATACATTTTGTAGAAATTCATCTTCTGCTACTTTATCTTTTATATATTTATTTAATTCTGTAATTGTTATTGGAGTAATTTCCATTTCTCTATTCCTTTATCTCTAAGTTTTCGTCTTTGACAACACTTGCAAGTATTCCATTAATAAATGATTTAGCTTGTTCATCTGAGTATTTTTTAGAAAGCTCTACTATTTCATTTATTGCAACTTTATAAGGTACATTTGCATATATCATTTCATATATTGCAACTTTTAACAAGCTTATATTTATTTTTGGTATTCTATCTATTGTCCAATTTTCTTTTAAATTTTTTTCTATCAAACCGCATATTTTTTCTTCACTCTCAGAAACACCAAAAAGAATATCTTTAAGATATTCTTTTGTCTCATCATCTTCAATTTCATTAGATTCAAAGAAAAGTTCTAAAGTATCTTCTCCGAATTTCTTTTTGTACTTCTTTTTCATATATTAGCTTAAATGCTAGTTCTCTTGATTTTGTTCTATTCATCTTCCTTGTCCTTTACTACTCTATATTCTATTAATGAAATCTACTAATTTTTGTTTTACTTCATATTTATTTTGTTGTACATAATTTCCTAGGAATACACCTACACATAATATAAGTATTCCTACTACTAATCTTAGAAGACCTGTACAAAGTATTAATACTGCTATTATTCCGCCGAATTATTGCTCCTCTATAATCATGAATAAAGCTTTTAAAATCTTTCATATTTTTACTTCCTTTAAACTTCTTTATTTTCTTCAGAAGTTGTTATATTTTTTATCTTTATGTCTATTGATTTTATTTCCAAATCTGTAACACTTTTTACAACTTCTTTTATCCTACTTTGTAGATTCATTGAAAGTTCATTTATTACTGTATTTGGTAAAACCATAAGTGTAACAAATACCCTTAATGTATTTTGGCTATCTATTATAACCTTTGTTGTGACACTTTGGGTATTTTCAAATCCTTTTGCTACTCCATTAACTAAATTTTCAATTGTCTCTTTTGATATAAGTAGTTTTCCAGATTCATTTTCAAGTAAGATTCCTTCTCCATTTATTCCATTATCTGTATTCCAATTTCCTCCAAAGAATATTGCTTTTAGTGCAAGTACTATACAAACTCCTGAAACACCAAGTATTGTGTTTGATACCACATTACTTGCAACTATTTTTCCATAGACTGAAAGTACTACTGTTGGTGTTACCCAGCCAAACACTAATAATGACATTATAACTGCCAATATTAATATTATCATTGAAAATAGTATTAAAGTTATTTTATCTAATATTTTCATTTTTAATCATTTCCTCTTTAATTTAATAAATCTTTATGCTTCTTCTTTTGAATCTGTATCTACTGGTGTTCTGACACCTTGTACATGTACATTTACTTCTAATACTTCAAGCCCTGTCATTTCTTTTACAGATTTCTTTACTCTATTTTGAATTTCAAAGGCAACATCTGGTATTCTTGTTCCATATTCTACTATAATATTTACATCTATTTTTGTTTCTTTTTCTCCAACTTCTACCTTTATACCTTTTGATAATTTTTTCTTACCACTTAATACTTCTGAAATTCCTCCAGCAAATCCTCCAGCTGTATCTACAACTCCTGGTACTTCTGATACTGCAACTCCTGCTATTACAGAAACAACATCTTCTGATATTACTACACTGCTATCTGCTGAAACATTAATTTCCTCTACTTTTCCATTCTCTTCATTTTCCATTTTTTTATCCTCCTTGATTAAAAATCAATAAAATTTCATATATAGTATATCAAGTATAAGAGATTTTTACAAGCTCTTTTTATCACTTTTTTCTTAAAATTCACAGTATTTTCATATATTCTACTTCAAACTTACTTAAAAAATTTATAAGTATTTCTTGTTTATCAAAATTTTTTCCAAATTCTTTTTTTAGTGATGTCGCTATATTTTCTATTTTTTCATCAAATTTTTCTTGATTTATATTAAACCCTATTCCTATTACTATTTGTTTTACTATTTTTCTATTTGTTATACTTTCTGTGAGTATTCCCCCTATCTTCTTGCCATTTAACATTACATCATTTGGATATTTTATTTCTAAATTATATCCATACATTGTCTTTATTATATCTACTATGACCTTTGAAATAAGAATAGTTAATCCTTCTATTTTGTTTATATTGCATTCTGGTTTTAAAAAAATTGAAAAAGTCAAGTTTTTGTCTTTTTCAGTATACCAGCTTCTTCCGATTTGTTCCAATTCCTACTGTTTGTGATTTTGCAATTACTATTGTTCCATTTTCTGCTTTCTCTGCTATACTTTTTGCATACTTTTGTGTTGAGTCTATTTCTTCTAACACTATTAAATTTCTTCCTATAAATTTTGTATCTAGCTTTTTTAAGATTTCTTCTTCCATGTGTTTCTCCTTAAGCAAACTTTAGCATTTCTATTTATTAATAAACATTTAATAGTTTATCTCCTGTCATATTATATTTTACTTCTTTTAAATTATCAAGTGCTTTTAATATTTTTATTTTCCAGAAGTTATTCTTGTGACATTTCATACCGTGTTAAAAGCTTATTATGTATGACATAATTGTCGTGTGGTGATTTTTATGATAAAAGAAAATAGGATAAAAAAAAACTATACTCAAGAAAAACTTGCAGAACTTTTAGGTATAAGTTCTAGACAGCTTCAAAGAATTGAAAGGAATGAATTTGAAACAAGTATAAGGACTATCAAAAAGGCAATTGCAATTTTAGATATTCCAGATAATGAAATCTTAGAGTATATGAGAAAAAGAGCATAAAAGAGATATTTAAGTTTTAGTCTATATGTAGGCTTAGATTTAAATATGTTTTTTATTTACTTATAAATTAATATTATACATTTAATCAACAGTCGTTTTGTGAAGTTATTAAAATTAAAGAAAACTGTACCAATTACTTAGGTTTTGCCTTAAGTATTTGTACAGTTTAGTTTACATTTATCTTTAAATTCGCTCTAGATTAAAATCTATTATTTAATTTTTCGCCTTCATTTTAATC
>JAAWPK010000019.1 GCA_022799935.1 Clostridia bacterium | reverse complement strand
TTCCAAATGTTTGAATAAGTCTTAATAAACTATATTTTTCCCATCTTCCTTTAGTAAATTCATTATATAATATTTCTTCAAATTTTTTTGAATTCTTATAATAGGGTAAGGAAGAATCTCCTGGTCTTGCCTTTATATTTTTATTATCGACTTTTTCATTTGCATCATATGTTAATAACAATTCTCTTTTCAAATCAATACAATTATCTTTTAATAACATTTCTGCGTTTCTTATATAATGTTTAATATCAATCTCATTACAAATATATTCGAATTGTGTACTTATTACCAATTCTTCAAAAAAGTCTATTTTATTTTCCTTGTAATTTAGTTTATTCGTTTTTAATTCAAAAACTTGCTTATTGTATTTTTCTAATAAGTATAATAACTGGATTTTATCTGTTATAGTATTTGAAACTTCATTTTCTTCTGCCAATTTTTCAAAAAATGGTATGTATTTCTCTTTATTTTCAAATATCCACCTTTCTGCCATAAAATAAAACTGTTCTTTTTGAGTTCTATTTAAATGCTTCCAATTTTGTGAAATTATTTTTATAACTTCATTATCATACATGCACATCAAATTAATAGCTTTGTATGCTATTTCTATTCTATGTATATTTTGAGAACCTAATTGAATAAGTAAAATATTTACAACAAACGCCTTTAAATTGTTAGGTTCTTTTAAATAATGTTCTTGTGTTGCAATATTTATATCTATTGTTTTTATATGATTTGCTCCTGTAATCCAGCTTCTATGCTTTCCTATAGAAATATAGAAATATTCCTTCATCTTTTCTATGTTTCCTTCATTAATCAATATCTTTTGAATTAACCAATTCAAGTTTTCACTACATAACCTAATTGAATATTCATCATTATCTTCTCTATATTTGTATACTATTCTATTAATTATTTTCCAATGATCATCACTTGAAATATATTTTATAATTCGATTAAATATATTGTCTAAGCAAGAGCGCTCCATCTCATATTCATATCCAATTTTATAAAATATATCTACTATACAAGTTCCTATTTTTTCATCTAATCTATTATTCTCTTCTAAAAACTTAGTCGCACTATCAATTTGTTTCCATTTTTCATAATTATCTTCAAAGTTCTCTTTTAATAAGTTTTCAATTTTTTCGTTTGTCTTATCGTTCCAATCATCATTAGTTCGACTTGATTCTTCTTTATTTTCTTCTTTTTCTTTCGTGATATTCCAATAAAACATTGTTTTTTCTTTCATAAATTCTATTAACTTATTATATCCATTTTTTTCACATTTTTCGATTATTATTTCTTTTACGTTTTTTATTCCAATTTGATCTTCTTTATTGTAAAACGATAAAATTCCTACTGATAGAATCCATAAATTCTTTAGATTTTCCTCATCATTATATATATTTAACAAATGTAAAATTAAAGAATAAATATCTTCTAATCTTTCTGTCATTGTAAAATCTAAACTAACTGATTCCCATAAGTCCTTAATTCCTAGATTAGTTGCTTGTTTCATAATATCCAATTGAACTTCTTCTTCATATAAACTACTTCCCAATTCATGTGCAATACAACAGAGTTTATATAATTCGATGCCTTCTTTTTTCCATGTTTTAGCATCTATATCTGCAATATTATTAAATTCTTTTAATACTGGATACAATGCGTATTCTTTATAATCCATATATCTAGCAACATTCCATTTTAATTTCTCATCAACTTCTATTTCTAAATCTCTATCAACTATATGTAAATATTTTCTAAAATTATTATGAATTCCTTCTATATCTGTCATAGAAAATAAATTTTCTCCATTTTCTCCATATAATAATTTTATATAATCTTTTATTATATCAATTCTATTTACTGATACAAGATATTCCAAAAGTTTACTTTTATAAAAATCTGCTATTCTTCTTTTATTTAGTAAGTGCTCTTTTATTATGTTTATAAATTCATTTTCAAATCCTATATAACCAATTAAATTCGTTAATAAATGTAATATTAAATCTGTTGTTTCTTTTGAACTATATGAATGGTATCCATTTTTATTCTCTAAAAAATATACTAAAACTTCTTTAAAATCATCGCAATCATATACTATTTTTTCAGTATTATACTTATTATTAATGCAAATACCTATAATTTCAGACATACGAATTATGTTCAATATGTTTTCTTGATCATTTTCATTATCTATTTCTTTCAGTAATTGCACATATTTATTTTCTAATATTTCTCTACAGTTTATATTGTTAAAATTAATATTTATTATAATCCATAATGAGATCATCATTAGCTCATTATCAGCATAATATTTTTTATTTTCCAATCCTATTTCATCATATCTTTGTTTAATCTCATCTTTTACATTTTGCGAATTTATTATTACTACTAATACCGTTAATAACCTTATTAAATTATCTTTTGTATTTAAAATAATTTTTTCTAAAATTGATTTAATCTCACTGTGTTCTATTTCTAAGCATTTTATGATTTCTTTTTGAAAAAATTCAACTGATACTCCACACTTGAATACTTCTATCCATGCATCATATTCTCCATTTTCTAACATATGTTTCATATAAGTTTCATTATATGACATACACAACTGAAAAATTCTGTTTTTATCTACATCAAAATCATCCTTTTCCTTTGGTAATGGTTGAAAATTTTTTTCATTCACTTTATAAGACAATTCAGCCCATAATTTTACAATGCATTCATGCATATCTTTGTTATAAACTCCATCTGTTATTAGAGATTCTCTTATAAAATTTTCAGGAGTATACTCTCCAAACCATAAATTTAATATATTTCTTGTTCTTTCAGGATTAATCTTATACACTTCACTAGCAAAATCTAGTGCATTATAGTACTTATCCAAATTGCTATTATTTAGTTCTACTTTTTCTAATTCTAAAATATTAGTTTTTTCAAAATCATAATTGCTATGTAATGTTTGATTGTAATATTCTGAATATCTTAAATGTTGATTTAAAGTACTTATTGCTTCACTTATTATTTTAATCAGTTTTAAACTCTTTATTTTTTGAGCTTCATCTAATGCCATTATGCTATACTTCTTTATATCAATAACAGAAACTTTTTCAGCTAAACTTTCTATTACAAAATCTGTATTAAATACTTCTGCTATTTTTCTATTTTCGCTTGCAGTTATAAATAAAGGTATCATATTATGTGCTCTATTATATGTCTCTTTTCTTGTGTTTAAATAATAGCTTGCCATCTTTTTAGCAGTATTAATATAAATAGAATTCTTATTCTTTACTATCTTAGTTAAATATACTCTTAAATCATTATGAAGAATACTATATACATTGCTCTCTTTCTCAATTATTAATGGATATAACATTTCCGCGGTTGCTTTTAAATCTTCAAAATCTACACCTATTGCTTTACTTATAGTATTACAATTCATAGGTCCATTAGCTAATACAATTGCTGATGCAACTTTATCAAACCAAAAGTTTTGCTTTATTTTATCTCCTAATTCACTTTCTGCATGTTTCCAAATCATTTCATAATATTCTTCAATATCATTACTAATATTTTTTATCTCTATTAAATTTACAAAATCCTCAATATTTTTACATTTTTCTGCCTCTTTTAAAGAATAGATAACAGATAAATTATTTCCTTCTGTTTTTTCTAAAATAATTTTTGCTATTTGTTCTTCATTATTTTTATTAATCCATTCTATATTTGAGCATTTTATAAGATGTATTATATCTAATAATTCTAACTTTGGCATAGATATTTCTTCCACATTTATATTACTATTCTTTATCCATACAGGATACTTAGAATATAAATTTTTAGGTTGTCCAACTAATAATAAGACAACACCATTTGGAATTTCCTCAGGACTATATAGTTGATTTAAAAAGTTCTCTCCACTTTCAGCACGGGCTGCGTGATCAATTCCATCTATACATATAACACTTTTTTTATTAGTAATCTCATATAATTTATGAGCTAATCTTATAACCTCTGCTCGCAATGTTTTGGTATCGCATAGTTCATTTATTATTGGCACATTATACTTTTCTAGTACTCCTGTAAATCTTTCTCTTATTTGATTCAATAGAATCTCCCATAAAGTTCTTGGTTCTGTATTTTCCGAATCAAAATTATACACTTTATCTTTGAGTGATATTGGTTTAAATGCATAAAACCTTCCAATAATATTCTCCTTATAATGATAATTCATATAACTTATAGCACTAGTTTTTCCACTTCCAGGCACACCACTTAAAAACACTATTTTTTTGTCAGTATTAACTATCTTTTCATACAATTCTTGACAAAATTTCTTTCTAGTTTCAAAAAAGGGCATTGGTGGATAAAACTCTTCATATTTTCTTTCGTTTGTTTTACATAAGAGTTCTAAAACCTGCTCTCTAGTAATCTTTTCTTCTTTTCTTCTTGTTGTAGTCCATATTCTTAATTGAGATACTATCATACTAAATATTTTATGCGAAATTATATCATTACACTTAAATGCTTTTTGTATTTCATCTAATATTTCCTTTTCACTTTCGTCTAAGGAAGGCTGATTAAGCTCTAATTTTAATTTTTTTAAGAATTCTAGTTTATACTTAATGTTTAATTGTCCAACAAACTCTTTCCATTGTTCTTGAAGATTTTTCTCATTGATTATTATATCATCCCATTTTTCAGCTCCATCTACTAATTCTTTTACTTTTATAAAAAAATCTTTTAATGATAAGCATTTATATTTATTTTGGGTAATTTTTGATGTCCTTGTGGATTTTCTAATACCAATTGTCTTATTTGAATATAAAATTGGAGTAATATTAATATTGTTTGTCTTTTCCCATCCTTCAGCTATAGCTGTAAGTAATGATTTTTTACTTCCTTCATCTTTTTCTATTAATGATGAAAATGTTAAATTCTTTTCCGTTCTAACATGCTTGACTTGATAACATAGTTCAATATTTTCTTTTTTCCCAACTACTACATCATCTATCGATTCATAACTTGAGCTTTGAAAAATAACATATTCTATTCCATTATCTGGATTTAACATTTTTATTACATTTTTCACTCCAACAAACCATTCATACCAATATGGATCACCTATACCTGGTAAACTATTCATAATTCTTCTCCTTGATTATATCTTATATATAATATCTCACAACTTCTTTAAAATTCATGTCGAAATTTGTCTTTTAATATCAAAAAAGCAAAATAATTATGTAATTATGTTTAACTACTTATTATCTTGCCCTTCTTTTGTACTATAATATTTCTTTTAAATTTATCCAGTTATCGCCTGACATATCTTCTGTATAGTTTGTATTACAAATGTATAAAGAGTCATTTTTATCATAATCCCTTACGAATCCCCATTTCAAATTATGTTTTTCTGCATAATTTTTTAATACTTCAAATTTATTTTCAACTTTAATATCAATATTCTTAGATTCTCCTTCTGAATTTTCTCCGCCTTTAGTTTCTATTATCCATGTATAGCCTTCTTTATCTTGTATAATAAAATCAGGATAAAATAACCATTTTTTTCCTACAGCATCTACATATACTATAGAAAAATAGTCATTAGAGCTTTCTCCATTTTTATAAAACCATGCAATCCTATCTGAGTCTTCACAATGCTTTTCAAACATTCTCTCGCTTTTTGATTTAATTGTACTATTAGGATAATCTCTATATATGTTTTTTTCATATATTTCTGTATCTTTCATTTCAGGGTCATATTTTATAATATTCATTTCAGGAAATTTAAAAGGTATTCTCTTTATTGAACTTTCCTTTATTGCAGTTTGTCTAGCCTCTTGTGATACAGCTTCTAAAAAGTCATATTTTAGTTTATCTTCATTATTAATTACCAAAGCATAAAATTCTATTAATGAAAGATTAATAAATTTCTTATTGAATAACTTTCTCCTTAAAAACATTCTTTCTAAAACGACTCTTGTTTTATCATATTTCATACCTATCTTTGAAGAAATTACACCTATTGAATGTCTTAAATCAATACCATTTTTTGTTGTATTTACAATTGATTTTATTTCAATTTTATTTGCAGACTCTAATTCGTTTGAATCTATCCTAATTATTTTATCTTTTACAATTTTATTTTTAATTGTCTCTCCAAAAATATATCCTTCTGATTCTAAAATTATTTTATTCTTTTCTTTACTAGTAGTTAACTTGTATTTACTTATTAGATAGTTTTGTATAATCTTAAAAGTCTCTCTATCATCAAATCCATCAAAATCGCTATTTTTAACTTCCTTCTCTAATTCAAATTGTTTATATTCATCTTTTAAAAATACCAATTTCACATTTTGTGCACTATTTCCTAATTCTTGCTTTATTGTTTCTTCATATTTTTCATCAAATGTGTATAAAAAGCAGTTATCTAATAGCAAATTATCATAATGATGTGCCTGTGGCATTCTTCTAATTCTTCCAATGGTCTGTGTTTCAAAATCTTCTTGCATATTATTTCTTAATTTAACTAATATTTTTGCTCTAGGGCAATCCCATCCCGTAGAAATTGCCTCTTTCATAATTAACACAATTTGTTCTGCATTATTCTCGGATATGTTTTCTATATTTTCTTTCTCATTTGATAACCATTTACTAACTGTTTTATTATTATAAGAATATCCTTTTATCTCTAAAATAGATTCTATTTGCTTAATAAGATCATCCGAATTATTTGGCATTTGTATTATAATTAAAGGATTTACATCATTATTATTTTGTTTGTATTCTTTTCTAATAGCCTTTTGTTTTTCTAATGCGAGTTCTAATAAATATTCATGCTCATTTTCTAAAATATTAGTATTATTAACGTTCTCGTTTATATATAAAGCTTTTGTAATTAAGCCTTCATTAATTACATCTATTTCATCTATCTGTATAAATTCTGCTTCTTTATTCTTTTTAGTTGTTGCAGATACTCTAACAATATAATTAGGATTTAGATATTCTATAATTGCTTCTGCTTTGGCCGTTTTATTTAAATGTTCTTCATCCACTATAACAATAAAATTAAATCCTCTATTGTATGCTTCATCAATTCTTTCAAATAAATTTTTTCTTTCTTGTTCTTTTAATGCTGTATTCCCTTTTTTAGTTATTGTTTCCCAATTTATGAAAGCAGTATCCCCTGATTCAAAACCCTGTAGTAAAACATCTTGAATATTTTTATTTTTTAGCATTGGAAGATATTTTATCATTTTTTCTCTACTTTGTTCTTCCAAGTCTCCTTTTCCTGGAGTTAACCATATAAAAATAGTATTTTTATTGTCTTCTAAATATTCTTCTATATAATCAAGAAGTATTATTGTCTTTCCACTTCCTGTTGGTGCTTGCACTAGAACTTCTCTTTTATTTCCTATCGTTGTAGCATCTAAAAGCTTATTTACACATTCTATTTGAAATTCTTTCAATTCAATCCCATGCATTACAATACCTCCTTGATTTCTTCTTCAAAGTAATATTCTGGAACAATATATACTTCAATATTATTTTCTCTGAATACTTTTTCTTGTTTTAATGTTAGTAATATATCTGATGATATATAAATTTTTTCACATTCAATTAATTCATTTTCATTTAAACTAAATCTATCTATTTCTTCTTCCGTTAATATAACTCTAATCTTTTTATCATCAATTGATATTCCATTTTCTAATTGTATTAGATTCTTTATATTTAATAATAAATTTTCTTGTATACTTTGTTCTTCAGAGTTTATTTTAGGTACATATGTTGTTTTATAATATTTCATATTAAATTTAAGAGGTGCTATTCTTGCTGTTCCATAATTTAATATATTCATTCTTTTAAATGTGACATTCTCACATATATTATTCTCATTGTTTGTACATAAAATAAATCTTCTTTTCCCATTATCTTCTTTATTAAGTTCTAATACTGCATGTGCTGTACTTCCCGATCCTGCAAAAAAGTCTAATACTATTGAATCCTTATTTTTATTATAATTTATTAACTCTTTGAGCATTTTAACAGGTTTTTTTCCACTATTAAATGGAACTCCACCCTCATTAACTATATTACCAAAATCAGGGGCAAAATCTAATAAATTAGAAATAGGAATATCCCTATAAGAACCATTTCCAGAATTTATTTCTTCTACTCTTGAAAGTGGCATACCTGAATACATTTTACATCTTGTAGAATTTTTCTTTGCAGGTCCTACATAGTATCTATATCCTAATCCATCTTCTCCTCTGCCAATCACTTTATATAAACATCCTAATCCATCTTCTTCATATCTTGGCTCTATATACTTTCTAACGACTTGTCCATAAGACATTTTGGAATATATTGTTCCCGAAACCCATGTTTCCTTAAGTAAGGATATACTTGATTTTTCTTTTTTTTCTATACTCCATTGATTAGGCATATATAACACTACTTCTGTTCCATCATCATATTTTATTTTTCTTCCATTACCTTTTTCTTTAATTTCATAAATAAAACTAGCATCTGTATATTCTTCTTTTGGCAAATTTAATTCTACTTTACATGAATCTTTAGCATATATCAAAACATATTCCATTACTGGTTTTACTTGCTTACCATCGGCAAGAGATTTTTCTGCATATCTTACTTGTATATGATGTGTAGATATTCTATTATTTTCCCCAAATATCTCATCACACAATATTTTTAATTGAGCAAATTCATTATCATCTATTGAAATAAATATAAATCCATTTTCTTTTAATAAATCTTTTGCAATATATAATCTATTTTTCATGAATGATAACCATTTACTATGTCTATACCCATCTTCATTATCTACTATCTTATCATTATAAATAAAATCTTCATTTCCTGTATTGTAAGGAGGATCAATATATATAACATCTATTTTCCCTTTATGTGTTTTTTCTAGCAGATATAAACTATGCAGATTATCTCCTTCCAATAAGAAATTAAAACTATCATTTTCATTTGATATAATTTCTTTTTCTTTTACTTCTTCAAAAGTCGGTATTTGTGTTTTAAGCTCTTCATCTACTCTTTCTTCATGTTCTTCCCATATAAGACCATATTTCTTTTTAATTAATTCATATTCTATTAAAGATAAGTTTTTTAATGTTTCTTCATCTATCGTTGTCTCTTTTATTTTATTTATAGTTTCAATCATTTTATCTCTTTTTTGTTTTGATAAATTTATACTCATATTTCCCCCATAAACTAATTACAATTATTCTAGTATATTTTATATCACAAAACTTAAAATTTAACAATAAAATATTCAATATTTTAGGTGTAGGTTAGTCAATCATATGTCACACTTTATTGAAAAATATATATTTTGAAATAAAGTGTGACATATGATTGACTAACCTACATTCAAATTTCTATATCTATTTATAAATTCATTGAATTGTTTATGTCTTTTTGATATAATGTGATAGTACTTATTGCAGAAATTATTTGAAAATTGCTATTTTCAAAAATGATGGGAGGTTTTAAAAGTTTATTATTAATCGCTTTTAGTTTTACATTAGAAAGGAGCAGCTATGTTTAGAACAAAACGACTTAACGCCCCACCACCTGTGCCATATTTGGTTAAATATTATGGCTCACGCCATGTGTCACATTCTGGTGGTCCTACCTCAGTTGTAGACTTTTCATTTCTTGTCCCTCGTGCACCTACTTACATTTCGGAACATTGGGACCCGTCTCCCGAGCTCATAGACGAAATGCTAAAATTGATTAAGAACTAATCTCTCTCGTTTTCACTGCAAGGCTCCTATTTTTCAGGAGCCTTGCAATATTTTTTATAAGAGAATATATTCTCCTCACTTTAATTTCATTTCTTTCATATTATAACTATGAAAGGATGATATATAATGGCAAAAATTTTAGTTTATAACAATGATAATAATAGAATGGAAACATATTATAGAGGTGAAAGTGAAGCTATGCCTTATAACACAGGTAGAACTTTAACAGTTCGTGAATTTAGAGGTTCTAGTAAAAGTCCTACTTTATGGACTAGTAAGCGTGCTATGCAAGCTTGGAATACACAAAGATATATTTGGGGAGGTCCAATTCCAGTAGGTTTTGCTTTTAAAAGACCTTGGGAAGGTGGTCACTCACGGTCAAAGTCAACATTATGCAGGTGTTGCATTTGATGTCGCTCAAACTCTTACAAATAGCCAAAGAAATGCTCTTAGAAATAGTGCTAAAGCTTCTGGTGTTTGGTCTTATGTTGAACCAGCCTCACTTACTCCTACTTGGGTTCATTTTGATAAAAGAGCTTTGAATTCGGCTTGTGCAAGTCGGTGGTTTCCCTCAAGTAAAAAGAGGTAGTGTTCGGTATGTACACTACAATAGCTCAAGATGATTTAAATACTTTAGGATTTTCTACTGGAAGTTTGGATCGGAATATTTGGTCCTAATACTGAAAATGCTGTAAAAAGATATCAATCAAGTCGTGGACTTTCAGCTGATGGAATTATTCGGTTGTAATACTTGGCGTTCACTTCAAGAAAATGTAGTTGGAACTGGTAGAACTTCTACTACTATCGATTAGAAGTAATTATCCCCCACATAGCTGGGGGATAATTACTTCATCGAGAAATTCTTCTCTTGTTTTTATTATAACCTTTTTGTTATTCTG
The DNA here is from genome assembly GCA_022799935.1 of Clostridia bacterium. Lineage (GTDB taxonomy): Bacteria > Bacillota > Clostridia > TANB77 > CAG-508 > JAAWPK01. Next base: position 17,103 of record JAAWPK010000019.1, on the reverse strand, counting down.
CTGGATTAGTCAATAGAGTTTCAATACTTACAGATAATGCTGTTGCTAAATTTTTGACTGTTGTCATATAAGGAGTTCCTTTTCCTCTTATTACATTTTTGATTGTTGTAATTGATAAGCCAGACATATTAGCAAGCTCTTCAAAAGAAATTTGCCTTTGTCTGCAAACCCCTAACAGGTTAGCGCCTAAATAAAACAAACTGAGTTTCTCTGTCTTTTCCCAATACTTTTTATGAATCAAATCATCATAGGTTACGCCTAATACCTCTGCTATTTTCTTTATATCATTCTCTTTTAATCTCATTTTGCTATCTAATAGCTTTGACATATTTCCTCGTACAAATTCAGCTTTTATCTCCACTTCTCTTCGATTTGTACCATTGATGAACATTAAAGCTTCTATATTCTTTAGAACATATTCTCTCCATTTTGGGTCTTCGTTTAACTCGCTCATATCTTGTTCTAATTGTTCAATAGTTACTTCCAATGCACTTGCTACCAATTTCAAAGTAGAGTTTTTAACTGACTCACAATTCATAATTCTATATATTGTGTCTGAATATACACCTGCTATTCTTGCAAGTTCAGCTTTACTTATACCTTTTCTTTTGCAGATTATCTCAAGACTTCTTGCAATATTTCTACGATATACTATATCATTCAGCTGGTTTTCTTCAATCTTTACATCTTCGCTAAGTTCCTCAACAGTAACCCCTAAAGAATTTGCGACTAATGTTAATGTTGAAACTTTTATTGTTTCAACCCCATTCATGATTTTTCCCACTGTTGCTTCGCTAATCTTAGCCATTCTTGCAAGTTCAGTTCTACTTATACCTTTTCTTTTACAGATTATTTTAAGATTTCCACCTAAATTCTTCCGATTTAGCATTCTAATCCTCCATTCATTTTTATAGTTATAATTTTCTACGCAATTGTCTTACAATGTATATTTATTATACCATATTTTTATATCAACATCAATAAATGGTCTCTCCTTAGCCGGTTTTACTTAATATTTCTTTCTTCATTTTACTTATAATTTTTTTCTCTAGTCTTGATATGTAACTTTGTGATATCCCGAAGCATATCTGCAACTTCCTTTTGTGTCTTTTCATCTCCTGTCTTAAATCCAAATCTAAGTTCCATTATAGCTTTCTCTCTTTTATTTAATTTTTCCATAGAGGCCTTTAAGAGACTCTTATCCACTTCATCTTCTATTCTTCTTGAAGTTACATCATTATCTGTTCCAAGTATATCTGATAACAGTAATTCGTTTCCATCTCCATCTTGATTTAGTGGTTCATCTATTGAAACTTCGCCCTTGATTTTATTGCTTCTTCTTAAGTGCATCAATATTTCATTTTCTATACATCTAGACGCATAAGTTGCAAGTTTTATCTTTTTTTCTGTATTAAATGTGTTAATTGCTTTCATAAGACCTATTGTTCCTATTGAAATTAAGTCTTCTATGCCAACTCCTGTATTTTCAAACTTTTTTGCGATATATACAACAAGCCTTAAATTTCTTTCTACTAATATCTGCCTAGCTTCTAATTCTTTATTTGCAAGTTTCTTTAAGAGTTCTTCCTCTTCATTTGCTTCTAATGGAGGTGGAAGAGTTTGACTTCCAGCTATGTAAAATATGTCTTCATTACTTATTTCTTCTTTTTGTATGTACTTAGAATATATATTGCTAAAATTAGCTTTTAATATTTCTAATATATTCATATTTAAATTCACTCCCTTCTTCTAAAATATCCAATCCTACAAGTCCTGTATATTCATGATTTTTTGTTATTTCTTTGTCATATATGCCGAATTATTACTTTGGTTAAACTCTTTTTAGACTCATCAAAACTTATGGTTATCCAATCTGGCTTAAACCCAAGTAGCATACCGTTTTGCTTTCCAAGTGACGAAAATGGTATAAGTCTAAATTTTGATATATATTCTTCATCTATTTCTTCGTAATTTCCTGAAATTATCTCTTGTAAATTATCTAAAATCTTTTTATCCAATATTTCTTCTAATTTTTCTCTTTCCACAACAATTACAGAAAATCCTGTTATTGGTTCTTTTAACATATTTCCAGAATCTATTATTGCATGTATATTTGTAGTCTTTCCTTTATATCCAATGCTAACATCACAAAACATATCATTCCTGCTCATTCTATTTTTAATGAGTTTAAATGCTATATTTAGAATAACCAGTCCTAGTATTGCACCTAAGATTGCTATTTTTATTGGATATGTTCCCTTTAACATACCATTTTTATACAATATATCTTGTGGTTTTACATAATACAGTAATGCAAATGCACATCCACCAAATACGAAAGTTGTAAGATAAAATATTAATACATACTTAAATGTTTTTCTTAAAGTGTTTGGAGAAAACGCTATATATACCATAACATGAGATAAACCTATTTGAATAAATAAATTTGAATACATTTCATTATTATTTAAATATTTTCCTATAACATATAGAGCACCTATAAAACTTGCACTAATTATTCTTAAAAATCTACATCTAGACTTTGTAACTAAACCTGTTGTAAATAATATAATACAATTCATGCATATATTTTCTATAAAGACTACATCTAAATATATAGTCATTTTATCTTGCATCACCTACCTTTTCTCTGTTTATTATAGTTTGTATTACTCTAAAATACTGTCATATCTTAGGGTAGAAAAAAAGAAATAATCTTTGTTTTTAGACTATTTCTTTTTTGTTTTGATTTTTATTTTTTTATTTTTTGTATATCATTGTAGAATTTCACATAGTTTTGTAAGAAATTAATACATGCTTGTAACTTAAAGTATATTAATTTTATAAAAAATCACTTGCGGTAATCCAATTTTACTTATATAATAATAACATAATTCTTTTTTATGGAGGTTTTTATGAACAGAACAAAGCGTAAAATATTCGAAACATCAATGAATTTATTTGCTACTAAAGGATATGATGCAACAAGTATTGAAGAAATCACATCTATTGTAGGAGTTGCAAAGGGAACTTTATATTACCATTTTTCAAGTAAAGAAGAAATATTTAACTTTCTTGTAGAGGAAGGAATGAAACTTTTGCAAAATAGTATCTCCATAAAAATTGCAAATAGTAACACTTTAGCAAGTAAAGTCAAAGCTATCCTTCTAATTCAAATTAAAGTTATGACAAAATACGAAGATTTTATGACAATTGTTTTAAGTCAAGTCTTAGGAAAAGAATCTAGAAATTTAACTTGCAGAAAATATGTTTTTGATTATATAGATTTAGTTGAAAGAATTCTTAACGAAAGTATCGAAAATCGGAGAAGCTAAAAATGTGGCTTTAGAGGATTCCAAAGTTCTAGCAACTAATATTTTTGGCATTACTTATCCTATCTTACTTTATAAAATAAAATCTGATAATACCCTAGATATTCCAACATTATATAAAGAATATGAAAAGTTTATCTTTTCTAAATATAAAATAAGTTAGAAAAACTCCAGAATCAATCTGGAGTTTTTCTTTTTATACTAAATAATCTCACTTTTTTTAATTTCTCTTAAACAAAGAATTCCTCAAATTCTTCTGCTGTTATTGTCTCTTTTTCAAGTAGCGCATTTGCAACCAATTCTAACTTATCTCTATTAGCTTTTAAAATTTCAGTTGCTCTAGAATAAGCTTCATCTATTAATCTTCTAATTTCTTTTCCTACTTCATCTTCTATTTCATGTCCATAGAATTCTAGTTCTATTGGATCATCTACTTTTAATGATATCGGACCTATTTTATCACTCATACCATATACAATAATCATGTCTCTTGCAAGTTTTGTTGCAACTTCTAAATCATTACTTGCACCAGTTGAAATATCATCTAGAGCAACTTTTTCTGCTACTCTACCACCAAGAAGAGCTATTAGTTTTTCTTCCATCTCTGTTTTTGATACATAGAATTTATCTTCATTTGTCTTATACATTGTATATCCACCAGCAAATCCTCTTGGTATTATTGATATTTCTTTAACATCAAGACTTGTTGCTAAATATCTACTTACAATCGCATGCCCTGCTTCATGATATGCTGTTAATTTTTTATCTTTTTCTGATATTACTCTACTTGTTTTTTGAAGTCCTACAGTTACTTTCTTTACAGCATCTTCTATATCTTCTGGCTGTATCTCTTCATGTTTATTTACTGTTGCAATAATAGCAGCCTCATTTAATACATTTGAAAGCTCTGCTCCTGTAAATCCTGCAGTATCCTCTGCAATACTTTTTATATCTATTTTATCTGAAAATTTCTTTTCTTTTCCATATATTTTTAATATCTCTTCTCTTCCTTTTAAGTCTGGTGGTGCTATTGTTATTTGTCTATCAAATCTACCAGGTCTGAGTAAAGCCTTGTCTAACATTTCTGGTCTGTTTGTTGCTGCAAGTACTATTATTGTATCATTTGACTCAAATCCATCCATCTCAACTAATAATTGGTTTAATGTTTGATTATTCTCTGATTCTGCTCCACTTGAGCTTGTTCTTCTTGATCCTATTGCATCTATCTCATCTATAAATATTATACATGGTGCAAGTTTTTTTGCTTTTTCAAATAGTTTTCTAACACGAGAAGCTCCAAGCCCAGCAAACATTTCTATAAATTCAGAACCACTCATAGATATAAATGGAACTTTAGCTTCGCCTGCTATTGCCCTTGCCATAAGTGTTTTTCCAGTTCCTGGTTTTCCACATAATAGAATTCCTTTTGGTATTTTTGCACCCATTTTCTGAAATCTATCTGGTTCTTTTAAGAAATCTACAATTTCAATCATTTCTTGTTTTTCCTCTTTAAGTCCAGCTACATCTTCGAAAGTTATATTACTTTTGTTTTCTACTCCATCATAGACTTTTCCTTTATCTCCAAGCCCTTGCATCTTAAATACCATAATAACAACTGTTAGCATAAGTGCTGTTGATACTATTGAAAGAAAATTATTACTGATTACTGACATAAATCCACTAGATTTCTGCTCTAAATTTATTTCTTTTCCTTCAGCTTTTTTATCATGTATATATTCAATAAATGCTTGAGTATTTGGGATTATTGCTCTTTCTTTATCTTCTTCTTTCTCTCTTTCCTTATATATTAATTTGAGGCTTGTACTTCCAACTGTCATTTCTATTTTCTCTATTCTGTCTTCATCTATATCTTTTAGAAGCTGTGTATAAGCTATATTTTCTTTCTTTTCTTTTCCGTGTAGTCATAAGTATTGTTGCACCTACAAGCAAAGTTAGTATAATTGCCACCACACATAAGATAATTAAATAATTATTATTTTTATTAGGCTTATTTTTATCTTTTTTCACTTATCTTTTTTCCTTTCCTACGCATTAGAACCTTCTGGTTCCTCCCCACTTTGTTTTTTGTCTTCTTTTTCTTCCTTTTCTTTTTCCTTTTTTTCTTCTCGATTATTTTCTTTTTGTCTTTCCTCTTCTTCTCTTTCTTTTGCCACCTCTTCTTGTATTTGTTTAATTTTTATTAACTGTATCTTCTGATTTATGAGTTCAGTTTTAATCATCAATATTGCAACAGCAACATATATATATGATATTGTTGTATACATCCATTGGAAATAATTAATTTTAAATCCTGTAAATGTATTTACAACTATATATACTAAGTTAAGTAATATTGGAAGAGTTAATGCATATACTCCCATATTAAATGTAGCCTTAAACTTTAATCTTAGTTTTACTATTCTTGCAAATATATATCCTAAAGCTCCAAGTACCATTGCATCTACCAAGTTTGAAGCAAAATAGACAGCAAACATATATATAAATATTGTTGCAAAGAATAACATATATACATATATATTATTAGAACCAGACATCATATTAAGTAATTCTTGTTTGTTTTCAATATTAGATGTAAATATGTTAGAATAATATAAGTTTTCCTCTTTATTTAACATTTTACTCACAATAATTACTTTATCATTTAAAGCTATAATTCCTATATCATACAACTTAGCTTTCTCCATATATTTTTCTTTATCAGCATTTTCTGATGTATCAATTATTATTATGGGTACTATATTATCTTCATTTTCTATAAATATTGGCTCTTCATTTGATATCTCAAGTTTTCCGATCTTCTATTTTCATATTTTCTATATTATGACTTATATATTCTTTTCCACTTTCTACTACTGTATAAAATTTATATGTGTATGCTAAAGTTATAGTAGCAGTAAATATTATAGTAAGTATTAATATGTATTTTATAGCACTTGATAGTTTACCTGCAGCAAATTCTCCATATTTTTCAAAGTCTCTTATGCTTGTCCATACTTTCTTAAAGAAGTTCATTTTCTCTTCCATTTTTCTTCCTTTCTAAAAACATAACAAATTTGAAAAAGAATTAGTACATCGCTAAAAATTTTAACTAGAAATAAAATTATGTATTATATATAATTTTAGCTTCCTAGTTAAAATAGCAATGCAAAATGCTGATTATCTTTCAAATCTTTCTATTTGGAAACTGTCTTTTAAATCTTTAATAATATAACCTTTTTCCTTTATTTTATCCCTTAATTCATCCGATAATTTCCATTCTTTGTTATCTCTTGCCTTTTTTCTCGTGTTTGCAAGTTCTAATATTTCTTCTGGTATCTCTTCTTCTCTCTCAACAAGCTTATCTATTTGTAGCCCCAAAATTTCATCAAATTCAAGTAATAAATTAGCCATTGTTTTTGACTTTTTAGGATATCTAATAACATCCCACACAACACTCATTGCACTAGGCATATTTAAATCATCATTTATTGCCTTATGGAATTTTTCTTCAAACTCATTTGTAATATTTGCTTCTATTTCCTCTTCTCCGCTCTAAATGTTTTCTATATCCTTCCTTTAATCTCATAAGAGATATATTAGCTGATATAGCCCCTTCAAATGTAAAATTTAATTTATTTCTATAATGAGATGAAAAGCATAATAATTTATAGCTCAATGGTTCTATTCCTTTTTCTTTTAAAGTATCTAATGTATAAATATTTCCTAAGCTTTTTGACATTTTTCCCCCATCAACTGTTAAGAAGTTACAATGCATCCAAAACTTAGCAGGTATTTTACCACATCTTCCTTTATTTTGTGCTATCTCATTCTCATGATGTGTTGGTATATGATCTATTCCTCCTGTATGTATATCAAATTCTTCTCCTAGATACTTATTGCTCATTGCAGAACATTCTATATGCCAACCTGGATAACAAAGTCCCCAAGGGCTATCCCATTTCATTAAATGTTTTTCTGGTGCTTTTATCCATAATGCAAAGTCTTCTGGGTTTCTTTTTTCTTTGTCTACTTCAACTCTTGCTCCTGCTATTTGCTCATCTACTTTTCTTTCTTGTAAAACAGGATATTTATCTAATTTAGAAATGTCAAAATATATTCCTTTTGAAGTTTCATATCCATATCCGTTATTTACTATATCAGTCACAAATTCTATCATTTCATTTATGTGTTCTGTTGCTTTACATATAATCTCTGGTCTATCTATGTTTAGTCTATCAAAGTCTCTTAAGAATATACTTGTATAATATTCTGCAATTTCATATGGATTTTTGTTCTCTTTTTTGGCCGCTTTTGCAATTTTGTCTTCTCCTTCATCTGCATCAGATTCTAAGTGTCCAACATCTGTTATATTCATGGCATGTTTTATTTTATATCCATTATATTTAAGTACCCTTCTGAGGGTATCCATAAATACATATGCTCTAAAATTTCCTATATGAGCAAAACTATATACTGTTGGTCCACATGAATACATTCTTACAGTATCATTTATAGGACTAAATGTTTCTTTTTTTCTTGACAATGTATTATATAATTTTAATTCCAAGTTAACTATCCTCTCCATTCTTTTAGTCTAGAATTAAGAACTTTTATCTTAATTCTAGACATATTTATTACTAATTTGTTGTATTTGTAGGTTTTGTCGTATTATCTGGCTTTGTGGTATTTGTTGGCTTTGTGGTATTTGTAGGTTTTGTGGTGTTATCTGGCTTTGTTGTATTTGTAGGTTTTGATGTATTTGTTTGTGTTGTATTATTTGTTGTTTGATTTGTTACACTATTTGTTGTTGTGTTTGTTGTTGTGTTTTCATTTGGGTTTGTTACAGTATTTGTATTGTTTTCTGGTTCTTCTACTTTTCCTGCACAAGTGTCACAAGTTTCAGTTGGTAACATATACTGTGCATCACTTGCAGACTTCCATGCTGAACCTTCATCTGGTCTTGTTATAAATACTTTATCTATTACCTCTTTGCAATTGTCTGTTGCAACTTTTCCTGTTATCTTACAAACTTTTGCAGTAACATGACAGTCACATGCTTCTTTTGGCTCTGAACCTTTTACAAAATATTCTGTATAGGCCTTACTTCCTGATGGATCATTTTTACAGGCTTCTGTAACTAATTTTCCAGACTTTGAGCATACAACCGCTGTTTTGAATCCATCTGGTTGTTTAAATGTTGCCTTCTCTAAACCTTTATGTATTTCATTCATTACTGCTCCCCATAGTCTTGCTGCTTCTCCACTTCTTCCTGCTGCACCATCTCCTTCAACATCATATCCCTTCCAAACAGCAGCTGCATAATATGGTGTAAATCCACAGAACCATACTGCTTTAGAATCATTTGTTGTTCCTGTCTTTCCTGCTGTATCTTGGCCACTAACTCTAGCTCCTGTTCCTGTTGCTCCTGAAGCTCCTGTTAATCCTGTTCCTGTTGGTTCCTTTAGTAAACTTTGTAATAACCATGCGTTTTGTTCTGATAATACTCTATGTGTTTCTTGATGGCTCTCAATTATTGTATTTCCTTCTGAATCTGTAACTTTTGAATAGAATGATGGTTCTATATATGTTCCTCCATTTGCAATTGTTGCATATGCTCCTGCCATTTGAAGTACTGTTGGTCCATATGACATTCCTCCAAGTGCAAGTGATAATCCATCATTTTGTTCTGTTGATGTATCTAATCCAAATTTTTCTAAATATTCAAGAGATTTTTTTACAGTAAGCTTTTGCATCATTTTTACTTCTGGTATATTTCTTGATACTCTTAAAATATATCTAATATTCATCAGTCCAAAATATCCTTTAGTATCATTATGTGGACTGTAACTTCCTATTGTTATTGGTGTATCATCTACTACAGTTGCTGCATTTATCAATCCTTCTTGTAAACTTGGTCCTATAACTGCAATTGGTTTTATTGAAGAACCAGGGCTATGTTTTTCAAATGTCATTCTATTTTTTCCCCATGCAGTTGTCTTTTCACCAAACCCACTTGAACCAGCAACAACATATCCTGTTGAAGGTTCTATTATTACCATTGCTGATTCTATTCTTACTTCTTCTGTTCTTTCTGTTCCATCTGGGTTTTTTCTTGTTACTTTTTTATATTTTGATGTCCATTTGCTACTATTGTTTATATATTGATTATCTACTGCTTTTTGTATTTCTGGATCATATGTTGTATATATTTGATATCCATCTCCATATAAATGTAATTTTGCTTCATCTTCAGTCCAACCATTTTCTTGCATAAAATCTTCTAATATTTCTTTTACTGCTGCTTCTGCATGATATGTTAGAGAATTATTTTGTGATACTGTTCCTTGTTCAAAATGTATTCCAGCTTCTACTTCTGAAAGTGATGTATTATATTCTTCATCTGTAATTTTGCCAAGCTCATTCATTTTTCTAAGTACAGTTTTTACTCTTTTATTTATTCTTTCTGTTCTATCTGTCTCTCCAAATGGATTATATGTATTTGGAGCATGTGTTATTCCTGCAATATATGCTGCTTCTACTATACTTACATCTTTTGCATCTTTATTGAAATAATATCTTGCTGCCATTTGCACACCACAGATATTTTTTCCTCCACCACCAAGTGGAATTAAATTTAAATAAAGCTCCATTACTTGATCTTTTGATAATATTTCTTCTACTTGGTATGCTCTTGTTATTTCCTTTATTTTTCTTAGGGCTCCTGCGATTCCACTATCATCTCTCTCATTTGTTAGGTTTTTGACTATTTGTTGTGTTAATGTGCTTCCTCCGTAAGAAGATTCTCCTCCATTTGTTGCAAATTTAAATATTGCTCCCATTGTTCTTTTCCAATCTACACCATGATGCTCTTCAAACCTCTCATCCTCTATTGATATGAAAGCTTTAGATAAATAGGCTGACATTTGATCTTTACTTATTATTTCTCTATTTTCATCTCCACTAAGTATTCCTATGACATTTCCATTTTTATCATATAGTGTTGAATTTAAATAGTTTATATTTAAGTCTTTCTCCTCTATTGCCCAATCTCCATAAAAGCATCTATATAGTATAGCCCCAAGTATTCCTCCGTCCTATTATCATAGCCAATAAAATACTTATAAACATTATCTTTAAAAATAGTTTTAATTTTTTATGTTTTTTCTTCTTTTTAGTTTTTCTTTTTGCAGGCTTATATATAGCTGTTTGTTCAGTTTTATCCACACTTTTATCTTCTTCTTTCATTCTTTTTTTCTTCTTCTTATCCATATATTTATCCTCCTATAAGAAGTACCTTCTTTTTGATATAAATTATGATGCTATTATTATAATACAAAATTTTCAAAAGATAAAGTATTTTTATTAAATTAGTTATTATTAAGATTTCCGTAATAAATTAAAAAGGCAGTAGGCTATCCCCACTGCCTTATTCTACTTTTAACTTGCATTTTCTTTCTTTGTATATTTTAGCTTTGTTGCCATTCCTCCTCTTATATGTCTTTCTGCTTTATTTTCATCTAGAATTTTCCTTACTTCTATTGCAAGAACTGGATTTATTTTTAGAAGTCTCTCACTTACATCCTTGTGTACTGTACTTTTACTTATTCCAAATTTTCTTGCAGCTCCGCGTACTGTATCTTTTGAATCTATAATATATCGCGCTAAAGAACATGCGCGTTCTTCTATGGTCTTTTTGCCTTCAAGATTTACTAAAGGCGAATTATGTGAAACTTTACCTCCCATGAAACTAACCCCCATCTGTTTGCTTTTGCTTAATTGTATTCATGGTAGTAAGTCCTTAGAACTGTTTTTTTATCTATTCCACAAGTGTATTTCTGATATAATAAAGAGTAATTATTTTGAAGAAAAGACACAGAAAAATTTTCTGTGCCTTTTTTCTTCTTTGTTATTTAGACTTTACCTCCTCTTAGTGTAATCTTGGTACTCTACATATGTACTTATGATCAGATTCTCCTGTGCTTTGAGTATAGCAAGGATTAAACTTATTTGAGTTCCCTCTAACATTATTATTCTAAGAAAGATACCTGCAAAAAGAACTATACACATAAGAATCACATAACTGTGCAAAAATGTGTAGATAGTTGTATAAGCAATAATGCCTCCCTTGTTCTTGATAAAATCTAGAATAGTCCGAATGTCCATGTTGCTTTATCCTCCAACTTTTCCTTTCTAGGAAATATTTTCTAGAGTATTATACCATATTTTTATACTTTTTACAAGTTTGGTATTGTAACTAATTTTCTGTATAGTTCTCCTCTTTCTTTAAAGTTTTTAAAAAAACCATAACTTGCAGCAGCTGGTGATAAAAGACATATCATTTCTTTTTTTGTTACTTTTTTAGCTGTCTTTACAGCTTCCTCTAAATCTTCTACCATATATACACTCATAGAATTATTTTTTATCTCTTTTCCTATTATATATCCTGTTGCTGGCATGCATATAAGATTTTGTATTTTACTATTATTTAAGTAATCTATGAATTTCATAAAACTTATTTTTCTATCCATTCCACCTATTATTAATGTATTTACTTTTTCCAATGCTTCAATAGAATTTATTGTAGACTCTGGAATTGTTGCAATAGAATCATTATAGTATATTACTCCATCATATTTCCCAACAAGCTCTATCCTATGTGGTAATGTTTCAAAAGTATTTATTGTATCTACTGTTTGTTTCAAATTTAAATTTAATATTTCAGATACTGTTAAAGCAAACATTATATTACTTAAGTTATATTTCCCAAGTAAATTTCTTTCTTCTTTTGAATTATATAGTTTTTTACCATTCAAATTTACCTCATCATTCTTTAGAATAATTCTATTTTCTCTTTCTCCTTGTTCTAATGATATTTCATATTTTTTTGCATTTACTTTATATTTTTTTATTTCTTTTTCTAACATTTCATTATCTGGATTATATAAAAAATAATCATCTTGCGTCTGATATTTAAATATATTACATTTTGCATCTGCATAATTGTCAAATGACTTATAATGATCTAAATGCTCTTCATATATATTTAATAATACTGAAATATTAGGAGAAACTTCCATATATTCTAATTGGTGTGAGGACATTTCAAGAACTACTATCATTTTTTCTTTTATTTCATCTATATAATCGAATACTGGATTTCCAATGTTCCCCAATAACATAGTTTCTATTCCCTGGACTTTCAAGATTTCATATATTAGAGAACTTGTTGTACTTTTTCCTTTTGTTCCTGTTACACCTATTGTATAAATATTAAAGAATTCTAAAAGTAGTTCTAATTGAGATTTTATTTTACTTAAAAACTTAGTTGTATCAAGATTTGCAAATGATATACCTGGAGTCTTCATTATTAAATCATATTCTTCTAATTCATCTAGATATTTTTCTCCTGATATATATATAGCATTTTTTTCATTTTTTAAGATATCTTGTTTTTTATAAAATTCCTCTTCTTTGTCTGCAATATATATAATCTTTTCCTTTAGATGTTTTCTAATTAACTTATATGTTGATTGACCTTCTAATCCAAAACCTAATATTAATATTTTTTTATCTTCTAAGTATTTTATTAAATCTTTAATCACTTAAAATCGCCTTCTTCAATATATTTATCTGTTCTTCATTTAGATTGTTTTCATTATTAAACCTTTTAGTAATCTCTTCTTTTGTATTCATTATTTTAAAATTGTTTTTATAAAATTTCAACAAGTATGGTAGTTTTACTTCTTCTTTTTCTAATCTTTGTATCAAACTAGATATAGCAAAGTTTACTTCTTCAAAAGTTCCGTACACATTCAAATGGCTTTGTTTTTCCGTTTCCTGTAAGTTCTATAAATGTGTTTATCATTTCTTCATCTTCAAACAAGTCTTTTCCAAATATACCTAGAAGTTTCTCTTTATATAGATATGGACTTAATATTGTATATACAAATAAGCATTTGGGACACCTGCCACACCATATCCATTTTTCTTCTTTACTACCTACATTACAACTTTTAAATATTTTGTGGTATTTTTCACATTTTTCTGAAAACAGTTTTGCAATTTGTAGTTCATTTAAAGGTCTTAAAAAACTAAAATATTTCACATCTGCTTTTAAATACTTTTTTGAATATTTTACAAAGTCATTTTCAAATTCATAACTTTTAGAATATTGATGATTTACCTTTTCTCCGAACTACATTAGATTCATTTGCACTAGATTCATTTGAAAGTGCTATATATCTTTTTCCAAGTATGTAAGCTATAAAATAACTAAAGAATGCAAGCATAGCAGAAAATGGTGTATGCCCATTTATAAATCCTTCTTTATTTAAATCTATTAGATTTTTATCTATCGTTCTATATACTTCTATAATATTTGTATTTTCGAATCCTGCCATCTTAGCACACTCCAAAGTTACAGGCTTTGGATTTATTATTAGTGAAAAGTCCCTTTTTCTATCTAATTTTAAAGTTTCAAGTGTTACACAAGAGTCTTTTCCACCACCTATTGGAACTATATACCCCTCAAGGTTGTTTTTCTCTTCTATTACTTTAATTTCATCTCCTAAACATTCTATTTCCATGAAATCATTTATATTAGTTTCTATCCCGTTTGTAAAAAATAGTTCCCCAAGTCCATAAAAATATAGCTTTTTAAACCATTCTATCTGTTCTACACTTAGACTACCACATTTGATTATTACTTTTGGTGAACAAGTACATTTCCAATAACTTATAAGTTCTATTAGTCCAATATGAAATATCATATTCCTTATTTTATTTGTGCTTATATCCTTTATTTTAAATTCTTTTTTGGGTATTTTAATTATTGGTACAAATTGCCTAAGATTTAATATATTAAATATATATTTAATACATATTTCTTTTTCATTTTCTTCTATCTTGTAGTCTTCATAAATAAATTCTGGATATTTCTCTCTAAGTTCTTTAAATTTAAAAGAATTATTCATATTTCTATTCCTCTCTATAAGGTTATCTTTAAACTATATTATTCATTTTAGCTTCTTTTAGTTTTATATTTTATCATAAGTTTATAATCTTTTCAAATTTATTATCCTAAAAATAGCAGGGGCTTAAGAATGGTGATTGACCACTTCTTAAGTCCCTGCCCGCTAGGAGACTTTATGCCTTAATAGGTTTCAGGATATCTTCTCTGAAGATCTGCGAACATATCGTACTCACGGTCTGCTTTTTTCATTATAGCAGATGCGGTGAAATATCCGCCGAAAATCGCAAAGATTAGGACAAGAATTGCACACATTACAATAACAGTGTTATCCTTCTTCTTGCTCCTGTTCTTCCCTCCAAAGAGAGCTTCTACGACCCTTCCAAAGGCACTTGGTGCATTTCTTGCAACACTCATAGTGTTGTGAATCTGAGCATAGGTGTTCCAACCTGCTGTTATGCCACTTGACAGAGTTCTCCGCTCCCAGAAGTTCTTGAGACTGAGAATCCAGATATAAAAACCTGTTGGAATCACGGTCACAATGCTGAATAGATAGATGAGATCTGATGCAAGCTGTTCAAACAGCATTATTATCTCATGATCTACCTCAGCAAACTGCAGGATAATCGGAGCAAGTAGTAGCAGAATGTAGCCATATACCATCGTAAAGCCAGCTATTGCCATAATATAGCCAGCCCAGATGTAAAGCCTAAAGCCACCGCCAACTTCTTTTGACTCTGTCCAGTACTGTCCAACATAGCTTGCATTTGCCCAGGAAATTGCGAAGTTCAGGATGAGCATGAGTACTAAGAGTAAGAATTCCATTTTGATATCTCCTTTTTTTCGTTTTCAGCTATGATTGTCTGCTGAATATTGCTTATAGGTATTTTATTATTATAGCATATTTTAGCCATATTTACAATATTTATTCTTAATCATTTACATTTTAACTATTTTATGGTAAAATAGTTAATGTGGAGGTTATTATGATTAGATTAATAGCTAGTGATTTAGATGGTACCATTATTGGTAATAATAATTCTATTTCGGAAACTAATATGCAAGTCATAAATAATTTGCAAAAAAAGAATATTCCTTTAGTTATTTGTACTGGTAAAACATATGCAATTAGTAAGGATATCTGTAAAAATTTGCATGCTAACTTCGGTATTTTTGGAAATGGGAGCCAAATTATAAATTTGTCTACAGGGGATGAAATCTTAAAAAAAACTATTAGTTTTGATGAGATAAATTCTTGTTTTTCTACTATTCAAAATTATGGTTTACATATCCATGCTTATACAGAAGATAGTATTATAACATCCAATTTATTATATATGGATTTAAGAAATTCTATATTGTTCCCTGACAAAATAAAAATTGAAATTGTAGATTCTGTTTTAGATTATATTAAAGACCATAACTCTTCTATTCTAAAATTAGTTATTTCTTCTCCCACAAGTCTTACAACTGTTAAGGATAGTTTAGAGAAAACAACTAATTTAACTATTAATCATATCTCTAAAACAGGTATATATAAAGATATTATAATAGATAAAGAGTATGAATATTTAGATATTTCTCCAAGCAATATTACAAAGGGGTCTGCCCTTCAAATATTAAGTAATTATCTTAATTTGAAAAAGGAAGATATACTTTCTATTGGAGATAATATAAATGATATTGATATGTTTAAAGCATCAAATATAAGTGCTGCACTTAATAATGGCTTTGATAATTTCTTACCTTGATATTCCGGTTTAATGGCTACGAAATGTATTCTACCTAAATGTGAGTCTGTTAAAGGTAATTGACCGAACCATGCTGTCGTCGTTCCTATTACATCACCTGAATTATTCTCAATAAATAAACATCTATATTTCATTTCTTCTATATGAGAACCAAATTCTTTATGAAACCTTTGTAATGCTTGATCTATATTTGAAAATTCCCCTGCAGCAGTTTCAACTTCTGCCCAAAGACGTTCGTCCCCTTCTTCAAACATTCTAATTGAGTATCCGTCTGGTAATTCATATTTAGGTATGTTATCTAAATGATTTTTAATCATCTTAAGCTTAATTCTTTCCATAATAATACACCTCTATTTCTATAAAGTTACTGTAAACGTTTCAAATTACAACTTGTCATATACCTATTATCTTTTTAATCTGACTGTCATAAAAGAAATTTTATTTTTATTCTCCTGTAACCTATGATATCAAAAATGATGTTAGAGTGTATGAAGTAATAAAGATACAAAATATATAAACGCTTTAAATAGCTCATGGAGGAAATTTATTTATGAAGAAATTATTATTTGCAACAACAGCTGCAGCAGGGATTATTGCTTCAGGATTTGGCGCTCAAGCAGATGCAAGTGAATATACAAACTACTCTAATCAAAATACAAACTATAACTATACAACTACACAAGTCGCTCAACCGACTCAAGCAACTCAAACTACAGAATCAACTGATTCATCTAATACAAGTGAAGTATATAAAGAGTTTATCGCTGCTGGCGGTACAAAAGCATTATGGGATAACATCGTAATGCCTGAATCTAGTGGTAACCCAAATGCAGTAAATGAACTTGGCTACAGAGGTCTTGGTCAAACTAAAGAATCTTGGGGAACAGGTAGTGTCGCTGAACAAACTAAAGGCATGATCAACTATGCTAAAGAACGTTACGGTTCAATAGAAGCTGCAATTGCTTTCCGTCAAGCTAATAACTGGTGGTAAGATATAAATAAACAAACATCTGCTATGTGGATTTCCACATAGCAGTTTTTTTATACACAA
>JAAWPK010000018.1 GCA_022799935.1 Clostridia bacterium | reverse complement strand
CCTTACTTTGTAGGCTTTTTCAAATGTGCATTAAGCAACTTTTTGATATTCTGCTTTATTCTTTCGGTCAAACATTTTCATTACATTTAGTTCCATTGCTGTTACTGTTTCTCCAAAAGTAGATGCCCAACTATCAAACTGTAATAAATTTGATTTTGCAAGAGTATTGTACTGTAAATACCTTTGCATAGTGTACATTTCTACCATTGAATTTGATATTGGTGTTCCTGTTGCAAATACAATTCCCCTGCCCCCAGTAAGTTCATCTAAATATTGACATTTCATAAATAAGTCAGAACTTTTTTGTGCTTCTGTTTGTGCTATTCCTCCAACATTTCTCATTTTAGTAAATAAAAATAAATTTTTAAAATAATGTGCTTCATCAATAAATATTCTATCGCACCCTAATTGTTCAAAAGTTACAATATTGTCTTTTCTGCTTTGGTCATTAAGTCTTTTTAGTTTTTCTTCTAGCTTTGTTTTACTCTTTTCTAATTGCTTTATAGAATAATACTCTCCGTTCATTATTTCTTAAATCATCAATACCTTTTAATAGGTCATTTATTTGCCTTTTCAATGCTTTTTCTTGTCTTTCCTTTGACATTGGGATTTTTTCAAATTGTGAGTGTCCTATAATTATTGCATCATATTCTCCTGTTGCAATTTTACTGCAAAATTTCTTACGATTATTTGTTGCAAAATCTTTTTTAGTTGCTACAAGAACATTTGCTGATGGATATAGTTGTAAAAATTCACTCGCAAATTGTTCAATAATGTGGTTTGGTACAACAAATAAAGACTTGCTACATAATCCAAGTCTTTTACTTTCCATTGCAGAAGCTACCATTTCAAATGTTTTTCCTGCTCCAACTTCGTGTGCTAACAATGTATTTCCACCATATAAAATGTGTGCGATTGCATCAATTTGATGTTTTCTTAAACTTATTTCTGGATTTATTCCACCAAATTGAATATATTGTCCGTCATACTCACGAGGTTTTATACTATTAAATTGTTCATTATAAATTTTTACTAATCTTTCTCTACGAGCTTGATCTTTCCATATCCACTCTACAAATTCTTCTTTTATCCTATCTTGTTTTGCCTGTGCTATTGCTGTTTCCTTTGCATTTAAAACTTTTTGTTCATTGCCGTGTTCATCTATAACTGTATCGTTAATCCTTATGTCTTTCAAATTTAATGTTGTTTCAATTATTTTATATGCGTTTGCTCTTGCCGTTCCATAAGTGCTATATGCTAAAACATTACCTTTATCTTCACTCTTTCCACTTATATTCCATTCAGAAGTATATTCAGAATAATGCACACTAATATTGCTTCTATTAGAGGATTGAGGTTTTAATAATTCAAACATAAATTGTTCTACCACATCTATTGGTATCCAAGTTGCTCCTAATCTTACACTTATTTCACTAGCTGACAAATCTTTTGGCTGTGCTTGTTCAAGTGCTTTTACATTTATTTCATATTGGCTATCATTTTTTGCAAATTCCTGTGCAATTTTTAATTTTTCTCTTACATTTCCGCTCAAATATTCATCTGTAGTAACATAGTTTTCTTGCATAGGTTCTTTATATATACTTCCCTCAAGGTCTTTTACAAGTTCTTGCTCTGTTTTTCCTGTAAGATTGCACATATATTCTATATCAACTTTTGCTTTTTCTGATATAGAAACAATTAAGGCATCTACACTATTGTTTACTTCTGATACTGCCTTGTGAGGTTTTATTGTTCTTTTAGTAAACATATCTGCTTTTCTTACAAATTGTTTATTCTCGTTAATAATTTCAAGTGAGCATAATAAATAATAACTACTATCTTCATTAAATGCTTTTTCATTTGCCCTACTATTTATTATTCCATAAGTTTTTGTAAAACTATCATATAGGCTATTTAATTTTAATTGCTCTTGTTTTATCTCATCTTTGGAAGCATTATCTGTTTGTAATTCTATTAGGTTTCTTACACAATCTCTAATGGCTATCATACCTTTTATTCTGCTTATTGTAGTCAATGGTAGTTCTTGTAAATACATTCTGCTATTTTCTCTATAATATATTTGATTATCTACTATGGTATAGGAGAAATTTCTTACACCTGCATCTGCAGGAATACTCGTTTCCTCCTCATCTTCTATATCTAGTTGATAATCTTCTATTTCAGAGTTTATATTTATTATTGCTTGACTTAACAAGTTCTCTAATGGAATTTCATAAGGGCTACAAGTGTCAATAGGTCTTCCATATTGACCTTTATCTCTTTTCATTTCTCCTAATATCATTTCTGGATGTTCTACAAAGTATTTATTCATTCTAAATCCATCTTCATTTTCTGCAATTTCTACCCAATCATCTTCAATATCAACAATCTTATCTCTTTTCTTTAAGAATATAATATCAGATGTTACTTCTGTTCCTGCATTTTTCTTAAATGTATTGTTTGGTAATCTAATTGCACCTATAAGTTCTGCTCTTTGTGAAATATATCGCCTTACATCTTCATTTTCTTTATCCATTGTTCCTTTACTTGTAATAAAAGCTATAACGCCATTTGGTCTTACTTTATCAAGAGTCTTTGCAAAAAAGTAATCGTGCAAAAGGAATTTATGCTTGTCATATCTTTTGTCAAAAGGTTTGTCCTCTCCAAAAGGTACATTTCCAACTGCTACATCAAAAAATGAGTCTGGCAATTCAACATCTTGAAATGCTTTTACTGCTATTGTATTTTTCTGATATAATTGTCTAGCAATTCTCCCAGATATTCCATCAATCTCAATTCCATATAATTTACATTGTTTCAAGCTATCTGGTAACATTCCCATAAAGTTGCCAACTCCGACAACTTGGCTCTAAAATATTTCCTTGTTTTAATCCCATTTTTTCAAGTGCTTCATATATTGCATTTATAACTATTGGTGGAGTATAGAAAGATGTTAATGTAGATGCTCTCGCTTTCTCATATTCTTTTTCAGTTAGTAATGAAAGAAGTTCTTTATATTCTTCTGACCAATTGTCTTTAGTTTTATTAAAAGCATCTGCAAGTCCTCCCCAACCAACATACTGTGCTAGTATTTCTTGTTCTTCTGTTGTGGCATATCTGTTTTCATCTTCACACTTTTTTAATATCTTTATTGCTTCTATATTTCTTTTATATTTTTCTTTTTGAGTTCCCTCTCCCAAACCATTATCAGTAATTTTATAGTTATTTCTATCTTTTAATGGGATTTCTGGGTGTAAATCAAAATACTCTATTTTATTTCTTCGTTTTCTTTTTATATGTGGCATTAGTTTCTTTTCAGTTTGTTCTAATTTTTCTGGAGCATTTTCTTCTACCTTGTCATCTTCTTGTACCCCTTTATTTCTTTCTTCTTGATAATTTTCAACTAATGCTTGTGCTAGATGTTTGAAATAATCAACAACATCTGCATTATGAAAATCTATTTTTACTATCATTTTTCTTATTTCTTCTTGTTCTTCTTTTGATGTTGCTTTTATATTTTCTATAACATTTCCTAACTCAAAATAATGAATTTCGCCATTTGATTCAATAGAAAAAATCTCATCAAGGTCAATTCCTTTTTCTTCAATAAAAGTATCTAACCATTCATCAAATGAACTGTCTTCTTTATTTTCTTCTATATCTTCTATTAGTGTATTTTCAATTATATCTTGTACTTTTCTTCTAGTTCTTACTTTGTCATTACCTGGATTTTCTTTTACCTTTCTATCAAATTCATTTCTATCCATTTCTTCAACAAGTATTGGAAAACTCATATCTCTCAATGCTACTCTATTAGTATCTATTGAACTAATTGAAAACTGTCTTGTACCTATATAAACTACATCTCCTACCTCATATTCATAATAAGGCAATCGTTTTTCTAATTCTGCAAGCAATTCTCTTGCTTCTACTGCTAATTCGCTATCATAATCTTCATCTTCATAACTTGCTTTTAAAAAATCTATATAATCTCTGATATTCAATTCATCATTTATATCTGCTCTTATTAGCTCTATATTATCTTCATCTGTATTTTCTGGTGGTACATTGTCCATATAAGCATACAAATCATAATCTTTTATAAATGAGTGCAATCTTTCAGCAAGTTTATATTCTTCGTCTTTTATTTGATTTTCTAATTCTGTACTTATTTTTGGTCTATCGTTTGCATCTACCCAATCGTAATACTCATCTTTTTCTATATCTGTCAAGTACCTTTCTGCACTTATAAGTTCTCTTATTCTTTTTTCAACTTGTATCCAAGTCAATCTCAACTTTGGTGCATTTTCTTTATGTGCAAAAGATAATACTATTCCTTTTGAACTATATTCTTCACATACTCCATTACCATCTGCACTTCTGCCACCTGTTCCATACTCATTTTTCAAAAAATCGGCATTTTCTTGGCTTGATAAACTTTTTGTAAATTGTTCATATATTCTAAACTTGCCCTCTGCAAAACCACTTCCCTCTTGTAAAACACTATCAATCATTTCTTGTGTAAAAGAAAAAACAGAAGTATTTTCTGCCTCTGCTATATTTTGTTTTTGTTCATTTTCAGTTAGTAAATTAAAATTATTTTCCAACTCTTTCACAGATAATATTGAAATAAAATTTTCTGTAATATCATTCCAATTTTTAAAACATTCTTCTGTTCTATTAAGATAATTACCTTTCCATAAATACAATCCATTTTGGTAACACTTATATCCAGTTCTTACATTATCTATTTCATATTCAGTATAAGCATTTCCCAATATCTTTATAATATATTCTTCAAGTTTTTCTCTATTATCTATATTTTTTTTAAAAAACTGTTCTACTTTTTCAAAATCTTTGATAATATTTGGTGCATTTTCTATAATTTTATTAACTGTTTCATCATCCTTAAATTCTTTTATATTAGAATTGTTGTTAATATCATAATAACCTAAATATAGATTAGTTCTCTCGTTACTTGTTCTTCTGCTATTAGTTTGTAGTTGTTCATTGCTTTTACCCAAGTCATTTGGTCTTTCGCTTTCAATTCTTCTGTTATCCCATCTTGTTTCGCCATTTTCTCTATTATCTGTGTTACCATTTTCGTTGCCATTTCTTGTATTTCTGTTAGATGTTTCGCTAATTGTTCGTTCATTAGTAGTATCGTATATTCGCCTTTCTTGTTCTTCTTTAGATAGTGTAACCTCATTGTTGCGAATTTCCCTGTTGGTAATTTTTCTTGTTTCATTGTTAGGTTGGGCATATTGTAGTCCCCTACTTTCGTGTATTCTAGTTCTATCATCTTCAATTCCTCCTTTGATTTTTTCTTTACTATTAGAATACTCCTCTTTTTCATTATTAACAAATGTGCGATTTTGATTTTTTTCATTTTTTTGCAAATTTATTACTGTCTTTGCAATTTCTCTTAACCCAATTTCTGCTATATCACTTATCGCAGTTCCAAGTAAAACAGTTAAATTGCTATTATCAAATTTTTTAATATAAGAAAATTCACTTTTTGCAATATATTTTTCTGGATCAATACCACATCTATTAAGCATCATATAAGCTACACTACCAAATGTTGTTTGATATACTAATGATTGTATTTCAGAATCAGATAAACTTTCTAACATAGTTCCAGTTTTATATTTTAATATTGATGACATATAGTCTTGTATATTATCCATTACCATATTATTTGCTGTTGTAATAATTGCATCTACAAAACTACTATTTTCACTTATATCTCCAAATTTTGCTTCTAAAGAGTCTATAATTTCACTCTCGTATTCTTGTTTTATGCTCCATAACTTATATGGTGTATTTTTATAATTATGAGTATCTGCTACATCAAAAACTAATCTAAATGGATATTTACTATTTTCATTTTTTGAGAATACAAATATATAATCTGCATCTTTATTAACCCATCTATGAACTTTCTCATTCCATTCTTCCATTTCTGCACAAGCAGTTGCATTTGGTCTTTGTGCAAAAATTAAAATTTGGTCATTAAAACTATACTTAAAGTTCCAAGAAGCAGTTTTTAAAAATGATAACCAGTTATCTTCACTTTTTGTTATATCATTTATTGTATCTTTATAAAGTTCTCGTGTTTCAACAATTTTTCCCATTTTGCACCTCCTTGTTATTAAGTTTCAAATAGAATTTTAAACCAACTTTTATCTTGTATCATTTCTTGTATTTTCCATATTATTTCTACATCTTTCATAGTTATTTTGTCTTGTTCTTTCAGTTTGTTAAGGTCTAATACTTTGATATTTAAGATTGCTTTTTCTCCTACAATGTTTATTTTTTCTAATTTCTTTATTTCTTTTTTCATTTGATTTATGCTATAAGTTGCCATTTTTACACCTACTTTCTTTAATTAAAGGTGGCCTTATAAAAGCCACCTTTACAATTTATCTATTTATTTTTTCTTTTCTTTAAAATTTCAACTACTGCTAAAATTGTTAATAAACTAATAGATGTTCCAAGTAAGCTAACCCATAGTATTGTATTTCTTTCATCTCCGTGTTTTTGGTGTTTCTATTTTTTGATTTTCAAATTCAAAACTATATACTTCATTATCTTTTTGAATTTCTACATTATCAACAAAAACCCCTTTGTCATTTATTTCTACTTTTGCAATTCTATTTGATAGTTCATAACCATTTGGAGATTTTAGTTCTTTTATATAAAATGTTCCATATCTTAAATCTTCAAAAGTAACAAAACCATCTTCCTTATTAGACTTTAATTCTTTTATCAATTTTGTACATTCTTCATCTTCATAAATTCCAAAAGTAAATTTTTCTTTTATTATTTCTTTTGTTTGGCTATCTATTTTTACAACTTTAATATCTGTTAAAATAGGCATATCTTTCATTTCAATTTTTTGTGTTTCTTTATCTTCTGTAACTGTGAAAGATATTTCTTCTGTAATTTCATATCCATAAGGAGCTGTCTTTTCAATTAGTTTATAATTTTTATTTTCTTCTAGTCCTGTAACTTTATGTGGCTCTTTTGTAGATGTCCACTCATCAATTACATTGCCATCTTCATCAACTACTTGTAATTCTGCTCCCTCTATTTCTTCGCCTGTAACTAGATCTGTTTTAATTATTTCAACAACTTTGTCTATCATTATAATTTCTTGTGTTTCTTTATCTGTTGTTACTATAAATTCAATATCAGTTGCCTTTACATATCCATCAACTACTTTTTCTTCGTGTAGGATATAGCTTTGTCCCTCAATTAAACCACTAACTTTGTGAGCTTCTGTTGTTGTTTCCCACTTATCCACTATATTCTTTGTTTTTGTACTTGTTATAGTTAATGTTGCACCCTCTATTGCATTTCCGTCTATATCTGTTTTTAGCACTTCTACAACCTTATCTACCATTGTTACTTTTTGAGTTTCTTTATCTAATGTTACTGTAAATTCTATTTCAGTTGAAATTACAAAACCATCTGGAGCATAATCTTCATATAGAGTATAGCTTTCTCCCTCTACTAAACCATTTATTCTATGTGGCTCTTTTGTAGATGTCCAACTATCAACTACTTTTCCGTCTTTATCTACAACCTTTAGTTCTGCTCCCTCTATTTCTTTTCCTCCAAAATCTTCTTTTGTCATTTCTACGATTTTGTCTATCATTGTAACTTTTTGAATATCTGCCGTGTTGTTAACTGTAAATTTAATTTCAGTTGCTTTTACATATCCATTTGGTGCTATTTCTTCTTTTAATGTGTAAGTCTCTCCTACTTTTAGCCCCTCTATTTTGTGTGTTTTTTCAGTAGATGTCCAACTATCAATTACTTCGTTGTTTTCATCTATAACTGATAATTTTGCACCAATTAACTCTTTTTCCCCAGTTATATCTGTTTTACTAATTTCTATACAAGTAGTTTCATTTTCAATATTCAAATTTACTGTATATACTTTTGTTTTTGTATCTTTTTGTTCAAATACAACTTCGTGTTCTGTTTGGTCTAATACTGCTCCATCTATTGTTGTTAATTCTTTCAAGTAGTATTTTCCCATAGGCAAATTTTCTACTGTCAATGTGCCATCTGCTTTTAAGTTGTATGTTCCTACTCTTTTATCTTTTTCGTATATAACACTTCCATCTGCATAGTCAATTACATTTTCTTTTGCTACTAATTCAAAAGATATTTGTGTAAAATCAATATCTTTTATCATAGTTTTATCTACATCTTCTCTTAAATTAACTTTTTTATTTAATTTCAAAGTTCCTGTTGGTTGCTCATTTTTAGCTGTAACTGTAATCCAAGCATCCCAATCTTTATCATAGTTTAGTGTAGAGTTTCTATTATCTACTTTAAAAATTAGTTCTTCATCTAATTGTAAAAAGCCTGTTGGATTTTTTATTTCAGTTAGTTTATATTTTCCTGCTTCTAATTTATTTTCAGTTCTTGCAATTCCCTCATTATTTGTAGTCCAAGATTTGAAATATTGATTTCCAACTTTACATTCTACTTGTTCCCATTTGTTTGTTTCTTCGTTTAATCTATATAATTCAAATGTTGCATTTGAATAAGTTACAAATTTTCCAGTTTTCTTATCTTGTTTTTGTAATTTGATATATGACTCAAAAGGTAAATCATTTTCTACAAGTTCTTTTACTGGTGTTTTGCTATCTCTATCAATAGTTACATAAAATTGTTCTACTGTTTCTATCTCTGGAGATGGTGTATAAGTTTCATTTACTGTATATTCCCCATAAGCAAGTAGTCCAGAAATTCCGTGTCCATCACTTCCAGTTCTAAAAATAGAATATTCATCACTTGCAAATTCACTTAAATGTTTTTTTGCTTCGTCAAAACTTCCATAAAAATCTACATATTTTGAAAGTATTGCTGTAAATTCTGCATTTGCTACTACTTCTGCCGTTGTATTATCGTTTGTTGTTACTTTTATAACTTCAAAAGGAGCTTTTTGTACTGTATTCTTAACTGTTCCTGCAATTTCTATTGTTTTTGTATTCATATCTCTATATGAAAATGTATAATCATATATATTTGTATCTTTCATATATCCAGTTGGTACTGTTGTTTCTTTTGCATAGTATTTTCCCATTGGTAATCCTTTTATCATATTTCCACTAACACTTATTTCAGCAGGTGTAGAATTATTTGTTATTTTTATACTTGCTATTCCATATTCATTGAAAGTAAATGTTGCAATTTGTTCATCTTTTGAAAAATAAGTTACTGTTCCTGCCACATTAGTTATTTTTTCTTTTGCATATAAAGTATATACTGTTCCTTTTAATGTTGCATCTCCGTGATGGCTCTTTTTATCTACTCTATTTTTATTTCCTGTATCTCTATCTGTTTTCTCAATAGTAAGATTTCCTGTTGGCTCATCATTTTCTACTGTAACACTTTCATAAATAACATTTGTATTTTGGTCTTTATATTTTAAAGTAACTGTCTTTTTTTCGGTATTTAATAAATAACCTGTTGGAACTTCTATTTCTTCAACAATATATTTTCCAAGTGGTAGTTCATCTTTATTTGCAATTCCTGTTCTATCTGTCGTAATTATTGCTACTGTTTCTCCTCTTGTATAATATTTTACTGTTTTTGCTACATTGTATATATCTTCATTTGCCTTTATTGTGAATTTTGCACCTTGTACTTTATCTCCATTTGAATTTGTTTTTTCTACTGTTATACTTCCAGTTGGCTCATTATTTACTATTGCTTGTTTTGTTGTTTGATTTGGTGTTATTGTTACTGTATAGGTTTCTGTATTTAATAAATAACCATTTGGACTAGATTTTTCTGTTATTGTATAATTTCCTTTTTTTAGTCTTTCTAGTGTTATTTTTCCACCTTTTACTTGCACATCTTGATTAAATCCATTTTCTCCTGTTACTGTAAAGATTGCACCATCAACTAAATCTCTATTTGTGTTTAGTTTGCTTAATTCTAATCTTCCATATTGGTCTATCTTTAAATCTAGTAGCATTGTTACTGGGTCATTATAGTTGAGTGTATATAATTGGTTTTGTACACCCTCTTTAAAAACAAAATAAACTGTACTGTCTTGATCTGCTGTTTCTTCCTTGATAATTCCCCAACTTTTCATTGTACTTTCTGATATTTTATAAGTTTCTTTTGTGCAACTCTCATCAACTGTAATACTTAATGTGTTTTGTCCTTTAGTATGTTGTATTCTTATTCCATCAACTGTTTTATCAAAATTCACATAGTCTTTTAATACATTGTTTGAATCTGTTATTGTTTTTGTTTCTCCAACTTCTAGTGTTATTGTATCATTTACAAAGCTAGGTTGTTTTTTCATATTTGCTATTTTTTCATTTATCGTTGCTTTAAATGAATTATATTGACTTTGTATGCTTGAAGCTTTAAATGTAGCATTACTTTGTCCTAACACTTCCCATATCATTTGTTGTGTGAATACATAGTCCATTTTTCTTGATTTCATACCCTCTGCCATTATTCCACCATCTACAACATAATCTCCATATTTTTCGTACCATCCAAAATAAGCAACTTTACAAGCTTCTTTCATTTTTGCTTCTGTTGGAACAGTATGTGTTGCTGTGTGTATTTCTCCAGTTACACAATCTACTCCGTGTTCACAACAGAATACTGTAAGTCTTTCTCCTGTTGTATAATTTACTAATCTTCTTATAAGCATTCCATTAGGTGATTCTGTATCTGTTGTAAAAACTTCTGATCCCCATTGTCCAGCTACCCATTTTCCTGTTCCAGAACTTGAAACTGCAAAAATAGGCTGTGCTGTACTAAATACCGTCATTGCTATAAATATAATTGCTAATATTTTTTTTAACTTATTTATTTGTCTTGTTTTTAACATTAAAATTTCCTCCTTTTAACAAAAAAAGAACAAGCCATTAACTTGTTCCAATTTATTATTTTATTTCCTTAATTCTTTTATCTATAATAAAAGTTTAGTGTCCATTTTTGACATTGTGGACAAGTCCATACCTCATAACCAGATGGACATTTCTTTAAATATTCTTCTTTAGTTATTTCATCATTTTCCCATTGTTTACCCCATTTTTCTATTTCTGCATTGTAATAATTATCTGCTTCTGTCTTTGTATTAAACCATTTACCAGTATTTCCACTTTTCATTTTATGATTATTTCCTACACATTCAGTTTTCTCTGCTACTTTTACTTCCTTTTCTGTGTAACTACTATTCTGTTGTGTATTTACTGTTGTTTTGTCTTTGTTGGTACTTGTATTATTTGCTTTTGATGTAATAGTTGTTGTTACTTGTTCTTTTTTCTCTGCTTTATTAGTTGTTGTTTGTTGTTTTACTGTATTTTTAGTTGTCTGATTTTGTGTTTCTTGTACTTTTGGAATTTCTATCTTTTCTTGTTCTAAATCTTCAACTTGATTTTGCGTTTCTGTATTTTCATATTCTTCAATTATTTTTTCAGTTGTTTTATTTTCTTCTTGAATTTGCTCAACAATATTCTGTTTCTCTACTACATTTTCAAAAACTGTTACCTTTTCTCCGTTTTCATCTACTACTCCATAATAACTAAAACTTGAAATCAATAAAATTATAATAACTATTAACTTTCTCATAAGCATTGTCCTCCTTTTTTGATTTTATTTTACAATGCCCTAGAGATTTCTTCAAATGTGAGATTTATAATTTTATATATATTTAATAATTTTTATATATTCTTTTTCAGTTAGTATAGCTAGTATTAGGGGGTGGATTGTAAGGAGGGGGAAAATTAAAAAAGTAGCTACAAATAGATTATACTTGTTGCTACATTACCTCTCATACTCATACTTTTTCTGTTTTTGCTTTTCAAGTTCTGCTACTTTCTTTACACAATGCACAATATAGTCTTGTTTTTCTTCTTGTGATTTATATTCATCTGGAATATATTTATCAACTTTATCTTCTGGTATTTTAAACTTTGGTATTTGATTTGGTTTTTCTTCATCCAATATATTATCAATTTCTTCCATTGTTAATTTTCCACTTTCACTCAACTTTCGCATTTTTATTGCTTGTGGGTGTGATGGAAATGCGTCTGTATATTCTATTGCATCAAATACTTCTTGTTGTTCTTCCTTTTTTAGATATGAAAGTTCAACAGCAGGTCTTAATTTCATTTTTCCCTCATCAACAATTTTTAATAACTCTGGTATTAGTTCAGTAAGTCTAACAAATCTTTGTATATTACTAGAACTTTCTCCCATTTCTTCTGCAATTATTTCTCTTGTAGTTTTACCTTGTAACTTCTGTTCCGTTGGGGCAGAAGTTAAATCATTTCTTTGTCCTTGTTTTTTCATTGCTTCTAATTTCATTTTAAAAGCAAATGCTTTTTCACTTGGTAATATTTGTTCTCTTTGATTGTTACTATCTACCATTGCTATTGTTGCTTCTTCATCTGTCATATCTCTTACTATTGCCTTTATTTCTGTTATTCCTGCTATTTGACAAGCTCTTTTTCTTCTGTGTCCAGAAATCATTTCGTAGCCACCATCTTTTTTTGGTCTTACTAATATTGGGTGTATAACTCCATATTCTTTTATTGTCTGTACCATTGAAAACATTTCGTCATCTTCTCTAACTTTGTATGGGTGATTAGGAAAATTTGTAATTTCACTTATTGGAATTACTTTTACATATTCTCTGTTTTTATTATCTCTTTCTTCTTGAGATAAAAACATATCATCTAATGTTACCTTTGGCAACTTCATTCTTTCCTCTTTCATTATCTGCTAACACCTCCTTTGCAAAATTAGTATAGGCTTGGGCTACCTTACTGTTCTTGTCATAAGCAAATATGCTTTTTCCTTTTGAGGTGGATTCTGCTGTTTTTATTGCACAAGGTATTTTAGTATCATATAACTTTACAATGTTTCCATATTGTTCTTGTATCTCTTGCTTTATTGTACTCGGCAATTTCGTTCTGTTATCTACTAATGTTAAAAGTATTCCACCAACTTTTAAATCTTGGTTTAGGTGTTTCTTTACTTTTGAAACTATATTGATTAAATTGCCCATACCTCTTGCCGACAGATATTGACTTTGAACTGGAATAATTACTTCATCTGCTGTTGCTAATGCGTTCATTGTTACCATATTAAGTGATGGCATACAATCAATTATAATGTAATCGTATATACTCTTTAGTTCACTCAAACAACTTTTTATTGCATATTCTCTACTGATAGCATTTGATAAATTTTCTCCTGTTACTGATAGATTAAGATTAGATGGAATTAAATCTACACCCTCTCCATTATGCAAAATTGCTTTTTCTGGTCTTATTTCTTCATCATCTATATACCTGTCAATTAAAGTAGAAAGAGTTTCTTCAACCTCGTTTTCATCAAACCCCATATATGTGGTTAGATTTGCTTGTGGATCTGCATCAACTACTAATACCTTTTTATTGTTATTTACTAATGCTACTCCTAGACTAAAAGCTGTTGTTGTTTTTCCTACTCCACCTTTTTGATTAGCTATTGCTATTGTCTTGCATTTTGCCATTTTCTTTGCCTCCTTTCTTTTAAATTTAGCCTTTAATCAATTTTTCAG
This sequence comes from Clostridia bacterium, assembly GCA_022799935.1. Lineage (GTDB taxonomy): Bacteria > Bacillota > Clostridia > TANB77 > CAG-508 > JAAWPK01. The sequence continues at coordinate 14,480 of JAAWPK010000018.1, read as the reverse complement.
TTAAAGGCTATGTAGTTTTTCATTAAATGAAAAAAAAGGCAAATTGACCTAAAATAATCAACTTGCCTTATATGTTTTCTTATAATTAAAGTATTCTGCTATCTTTATTCCTTGATTTTTTATATTTTTTGTCTATTTCATCTATTTGCTTATCTATTTGTTTTCTAAATTCTTCTGTTCCATATAAATATATTTGGTCAATCACTCCTTGCTTAACAATTAAATTTGCTCTTAATATTGAATCATTAAATTTATCTAAAAGATTTTTTATTTGTTCTACATTTACTATATTAGGAAATACTATTCTATCATTTTCTATTTTCCATTGTTCTTCTCTAATCAAATATCCTAAAAAACCTTTCTGTCCATCTTCATCATACTCGTGCAATTTTTCATAATTAAATAATCGCTTCACATCAAATTTTAATTCTTTCTTTTCTTCCATATTAGTTCCTCCTTTTCTTTTAGGTAGTATATTATTGTTTTATATTTTCTACAAATATGTGAATATTCTATCTTGCATCTTTATTTTTAGTATGCTTTTTTTCAAATTCTTTTCGTATTCTAGTATGAATTTTCATTGCACTTTCATCATCAAATTCCTTTTCTATTGATATTTTTCCTTTTTCTAAAAAATCTTTTGATAGAATAAACTCTCCTGTGTCTAAAAATTCATATCTTCCATCTTTATCTTTTCCTGCATACATTGCTGTTACTGGTATATTTTCACTTGCTGAAATAGGAATATTTACTGTTAAAAATGTTCCTACTTCTAATGTTTCTAAATAGTTAATTGCTTCATCTTCTTTCATAAACTACTCCTTTCTTTATTCCTTACATATTTCATTTTAGATAGACAAATTTTTTGAGCAAGAAAAAAGAACTGATATTCTAATCAGTTCAAATTTAATCAATTTTATACAAAATGTGTAATAACTCAATTTCATCAAATGCTTATTTTTCAATGGTTTGAATAGAGTTGTCTATAAATCCCACTATCCCAGTTTATATTCATTTTTTTACCTCATTTTAAGAAATTCTATATTGGTTTTTATCTGCTCTTTCATCTAATTGTCTATCATACTCTTTATTTTTATAAAACCAATCTGTTTTTTTGTCTTTAGGATGAGCTTTTCTATTTTTGTCTAATAATAAGTCAAATAATACAAGTATAGGTAATAGTATGCCTATTCCTGAAAATAGCAAGTCTGTATATGTCATCATGTCCATTACAGCTCCATTTGCTGTTAGTGTATTAAATATACTAGTTCCAAAATATAATCCATATCCTATTAAATATATTATTCCTCCTAACATACTCCTTTTTATTACAAGTATCATTGCTACAAATGTTAAAAATAGTAAAATTATTTCAAAGTTTAAATCCATTGGTATTGTAATAAATTCTAGTCCCATATTATAGCAAAATGCTACTATTATTCTAAAAACCCAAAACATTATCATAAACATTACAAACAAATATGTTGTTAAATTTTTCATATGTTTTCCTCTTTTCTTTTTATATAATAATATATTTTAACATAAACGAATTTTTTTATCAATAAAAGCAAACAATATTTAAAGTAAAATTTATGGGAGATATATGATCATGAATCAAATTATATGTACTTACAGTTCAAGCTTGGAAGTCAGAAATAAAGATTTCAAAAAAAGAAATTTCTATAAAATTATATTTTATATTTTATCTATGATTTCTTTTTTTAGTTTTTTATATTATTTGTATTTTAGATATAGTTTATACAACTTAGAAAAGGTTTCTAAAGGAATTCTAAATAGTTTTGGCATAACTTCACTATATAAATCTGATTCTACCTATAATGTCAATTTTGTATCTTCTGAAATATCTCTGAAAGGACATGATAATATATCTGTAATAGGAGTTCTAGAAATAAAAAAACTAGATATCACTTATCCTATACTATCTGATATAAGTAAAGAAGCTTTAAGAATCTCTCCTTGTAGATTTAATGGGCCTATGCCTAACATGCCTGGCAATCTTTGCATTGCTGCTCATAATTACAAAAATGGAACTTTTTTTAGTAATTTGTCTGATCTAAAAAATGGCGACATTATAACTATTTATGATAGAAATGGTAATTCTGTTCAATATGTTGTTTATGATGTTCTTAATTCAAATGCAAATGACTTAAGTTCGACAAATCAAAATACAGATAATCAAAAAGTCATAACTCTTGTAACTTGTTATACTTTAGATAATAATTTTAGAACAATTGTAAAAGCAAAGGCAATCTAATTATTTACTTAAAAAACATTAGTTATTACAAAATAAACTCAAAAATGAGTAACTGTTTTAAGTTACTCATTTTATTATAATTATTTAATTTTATACATTATAATCTCTAACTTTTTTATAAGTATATATAGCAGCTATTGCACTTACACCTATTAAAATCCACATCATAGTGTCATCAACACCTGTTTTTGGTAATGTTGTATTATTTGTAGTGTTATTTACTTTTCCTATTTGGCTTACATTTGTAGTATTTGTTGTATTATTTCTAGTTAGGTTTGCAACATTATTATTATTTGCAGTGTTTGTTGTAGGTAATTCTGTAATATTTTGTATTTTGTTAGAATCTTGTGATACTGTATTTGGATCTCTAATTAAATCATTTACATCTGGTGTTGTTGCATAATTTACTGTTGATATACAACATAATATAGCAACTATTGCTACTCCTAAAATTAATTCTCTTACTTTTACTTTTTTCATATGCCTCTCCTTTTATAATAACTATTATAAATATTATACTATTATTTATACTATAAATCTAAAAATAATGCAAGTCTTTTTTTGATTTTTTTTATTTTTAATTGATTTTTTATCTTTTTTCACTGTCATTGGTCATAAATTCCACTCTACTATGTTTTGATGCCTCTTTTGCACCATTGCTGTACTTATATGAAATTATTGCAAATATTACAGCTGCACCTAATAATATAAGTGTAATTGTGAGTGTCACTGTCATTGGTCCTGATGTATTCCACCAATTCTTTATAGAACCTATAAAACCTACTTTTTTGTTTTCTTCATTATTTGTTTTATCTTCTATAGTATCTTCTATTTTAATAGTTTTAGTTACATTGATTTTATATTCTATCTGTTTATCATCTTTTGTAACCTTAACTACAATTACATTTTTTCCTTCTTTAAGTTCTGTATTTCCAATAACTTCAATATTTGCATCTTCTATAGTCGCTAGTGCTGTGATTTTTAATTCATCAATATTAACTATATCTGTAGAATATTCAAATATATCACTATTAAATTCTGGAGACAATGTTGCTCCCTCTGCTACAAGTGATACTAACTTTAAAGGTGTTTCCTCTTGTGCAGGATCTATTATATTGGGTTCATCTGGCACATATTCTTCTCTTATTATTGTTACTGTATATGACTTTGTTGTACCATCTTCTGCTGTTACTTTAAGTGTAAATTTGTTTGTTCCTGTTACTAGTTCTTTAGTTCCTGTTCCTGTTACTTTTGCTTTTGAATTACTTGTAGTTGCTTTTATATTTACTGAAGATGTATCAGCTCCAACTGTCATAGTTTTTCCAATTGTATAGCTTTTTCCATCAACAGTAACTGATTTAAGCCCTGTATCTGATGATTTACTTGTTGTAGCTGGTTTATTATTATTGTTACTATTATTATTATTGTTATTATTTGGTGCTGATGTTGCAGCACTTACAACTACTGTTACTGTTTCATTTACATTTGATGTTTGCCCACTTTCATCTGTAACATCTCCTGATAATACTATTGTTTTTGAACCTGCTGATGAAGTATCTAAGTTCATCGTCTTAGTTGTCGTTTTATTTTTTAAATCATCTGTATTATCTACATAGTGACTACTTGTCGCTCCTGTTGCTTTTACATCCCAAGCTGCTGCATTTATTGTTACTGTAATTGTTACTTTTTCTCCAACAGTTGCTTGGTTTTTACTTGCCTTAATTTTTGCACTTGCTGCATTTACATTTGATAATAATGACATTCCTATAATTGCAAATAATGTTAATAGCAAGATTTTAATTGTCTTTTTCATTTGTCTCTCCTTTTCTCTAAATAAATTTTATATCAATTATAATGAAATTTTCTTTGAATCTAGTAAGTGTGCTTTTATTGCAAATAAGTCTCCTGAATTTATCGTTCCGTCTCTGTTTGCATCAGCTGATTTTTTAGCACCTTCTGTTGAAAATGCTGTTCCCAATAAATATTTTTTTACTGTGAATAAATCTCCTGAGTTTATTACTCCATCTCCATTTGCATCGCCTAAAGTTACTATAGTATAATATTTGTTTGTTGATTTATTATTTATAACATATCCTGTTGCAGCTTTATCTTCTGAACTAATTCCCTTTCCATTTGGATCTTTTATATCATAAGCTGTAATTGAAAGTTCTTTACATATATCTGTTAATTTTGTTTCTGGTATAGTTATAATATATGCATTTTCTACTCTTGCTATACTACTTTCTGAATTTCCATTGCATGAAGCTAAATATTTATTTGCAACATATCCTTTTGTTCCATTAGAGCGTTCAATATATGCCCATGAATATCCATCTGCTTCTGCTTTGTTATATTCGATAACTTTTACAACTTCGTTTTTTGAAAGTGTTGCAATTTTACTTGAACTTGTTGTTGGTTCACTTCTTAAACTTACTCCAGTTCCTGTTATATAATATGAGTCAGCTGCTGAAGTATCCATATCTGTTGGTAAATTGGACATTCCTGGCATATTATTAAATACTGGTATTATGAAATTTAGTGAAGCATCTAATATATTATTTTTTGCATATGTATTATATAAATTTTTTGCTTGACTTGATGGATCTTCAATATTTGTCATATATTGGTGCCAACATACTCCATTACTTCCATCTACAACATCAAATTTATAGAAATATGCTGTATTTTGACCAACATTTATATATGAGTCTGCCATATATTTTGATCCTTCTATTATTGAAGTATATTGATTGTTCCAGCCTTTTTCTTTAGCATGTTTTAATCCATTTTCAATAGCATTTCCTTGATCATAAGCTCCTATATTAAAGAAATTATAGTATCCTTCATATCCAGGATAATTTCCACTTACAGATTGACTACCTTGTCTTCCTACTTCTTGTATTATTTTTATTGCTATACTATATGGACTTATATTACTTTCTTTTGCAGCAGCCATAATTATATCTGCATAATGCATAGTTTTTTGTTGTCCATTTAGATTAAATGTAATATTTTTATCCATAAATGTTCCTTTTATTATGCTTTGAACTCCTGCTTTTGTATGTACTGATGAATTATATGACATTTCTAAAAATTGGAACATTCCAGTTTCTGTTAAAAAGTTTCTTGGATCCGAATAATATTCAAGTATGCTTCTTGACGCACAAGCATATCCACTTGCTACTTGTCCACAACTACATTTCCATGAAGCCTCTCTTGAATTATGTACTGTATTTCTAAGATGTGCTGATGTTTCTTTATTTATAAAATCTTCCCATGTCATTCCTGTATAAAATGCTGTAAAAGTCCAGTTTGGATGTAATTCAGAAAGTTTTTTTAATGAATTTTGATATCCTGATGGAAAATTTGATATTCCAGTCTTTTTATATTGTGTATATCCTGCAGCTTGTACTTCTTTAGTTCCAATTATAATATTAAAAAATATAGATAGAATTACAATTAGAACTAATTGTGTAGATAAAATCTTTCTAAAAAGTGTTTTTGTTCTCATTTGTTCTCCTTCTTTCAATATAAATTTATTAAATAAGTTTTTTTCTCTTATATATTTTGTTTATTGTATAAAATATTTTAGATATTTTACAAATACAGTATAACACCGTCTGTCGATTTTAGTCAATCACTTTAAGAAATTTGTAAAGAAACTGTAATATATCAATAAAAAACACTTCCTAAACTTTTCTAAGCCTAGTAAATATTAGGTTACAAAGTTTCATTTTTAGACATTTTTTTACTTCTTTAGATTTTACTTCTATTATAAGTCTTTAAAAAAAACATTTTATATGTTATAATGAAAAAAGTATTTTTTAAAGGTGTAAATTTATATGAAAGAAAATAAAATATATAATTGTATAGAGCTTTTTGCAGGTTCTGGCGGACTTGGAACTGGCTTTTTAAATGCAGGTTTTAATATTATAAGTGCAAATGATATTTGGGAACCAGCAGCAAAAACTTATATTGCAAACCACCCCAATGTCAGATATATAGTAAAAGATATAACAGACTTAACAGGCAATGAACTACTAGAAAATACTGGATATATTAAAGAAGATATTGATGTTATAATAGGTGGTCCCCCATGTCAAGGTTTTTCAACTCTAGGTAAAAGATTTATTGATGATCCCAGAAATAAATTATTTAGAGAATATGTTAGAATTGTAGATGAAATAAGTCCAAGCTTTTTTGTAATGGAAAATGTTTTAGGAATTTTAAGTATGGAAAAAGGTAAAGTCCTTGAAAATATAATAAAGGCTTTTAATGATATTCATTATAATGTAGAATATAAAATTCTTAATGCTGCTGAATTTGGAATTCCTCAGCAAAGGGAAAGAGTTATTTTTATAGGTACTAAAACAAATAAAGCTATTTTGTATCCTAAAGAAACACATACATTAAATGGAGCTCCAAATTTAGAAAAAGCTTTAACCCTTTGGGAAGCGATTTCAGACTTACCAAAAGACAGTAATTTAGAAACAATTCCATATACTTCTGAGAGTAAAAATAATTATCAAGAAGCCATGAGAAGAAACTCTATTGGCATAACTAATCACAATACTGTTTTCCATAATGAAAAAGCAAAAAAAATGATGAAATATATACCTGTTGGAAAAAGTGTATGGGATGTACAAGATAAGATTCCAAAAGAATTAATTCCTACTTCTGGATATGGCAATACATATGCTAGACTAAATCCAGATGAACCAGGAATGACTATTACAAGAAATTTTTCTTGTATTTCTTCTTCAAGATGTATACATCCTTATGCTAATCGCGGCTTAACTGCTAGAGAAGCTGCTAGAATTCAAAGTTATCCTGATAATTATGTTTTTCTTGGCTCTAAGACAGATATTAGTATTCAAATTGGTAATTCTGTTCCTCCTCTTCTTGGAGAAAAAATTGCTTATACAATAAAAGAAATGCTATCAAATTAGCATTTCTTTTTTATATATTCTTTTGCAAATTCATAATTCTCATCAATTAGAAGTTCTATCATTTCTAGTTTTACCTCTTTTTCTGATCTAAGTACGAATTGTGGATCATTTATTTTCTCTACTCTTCCTTTATTATCAAAAACAAAATAATTTCTGCTTGCTCTGTTACAAAAAGAACATTGTGGAATTGTATTTTCAAGAGACAATGGTTCACTAGGATCTTTATGTCCCTGTTGCAAAGTTACAGTAGTTGCTGGGTATAAAAAGCTCTTCTCTCCTTCCTTTGAACCACATGTTGCACATCTATAGTCATATTTTTCCTTAAGTTCTTCCCAAGAACTTACATTTAGTGTTTCAGTTCTTTTCATGTTTTTATATGAAGGATATGGTTCTTTAATCGTTTTTAACATATATTCCCCTGATTTTATGTTAAGAGCTTCACATTCACTATCTCCCCTTGTCCCTGATAAAATATACCATCCAGATTGCTGTGCTAAATGTCTTGCCTGTTGCATATCATTTACATTATATCCCATATCTTTTAAAAATTCTGTTATTTCTTGTTTTGAAACAGTTTTTCCCATCTTTTTATATAAGTAAATCAGCACTAATGCATTAATAGTATATTTTCTTCCTGAAACAAGCCTTGGTAATCTTACATCATACTTTTCTAGATTTATTTTCCATTCTTTTTCTATTTCACTATATGCATTTCTTATTTCTATATCGCTAAACATATATCCTCCTATAACTAGCCAGCAAATAATTTACTATTTTTTACTTTCTTATTCTTCTCTTCCACAACAGTTTTTGTATTTCTTCCCACTTCCACATGGGCAAGGATCATTTCTTCCGAACCTTAGGCTCATTATTTACAACTGTTGTATTAGCCTTTGTGCCTTCTTCAGTATTTCCTTTTGGTTCTTGTGAACTTTCAAAATTTATACTATTTAATGCTTCCTGTGCTGCCTTTGTTATTCTAATTGTCTGTTCTCTTTTTATTTCCTCCCTCTTTTGAAGATGTAACATTAGTTTTACAACATCTATTTTTATGTTTGCAACCATTTCGTCAAACATATCAAATCCTTCTATTCTATATTGATCAACAGGATTTTTTTGTCCATAAGCTCTAAGTCCAATACCATTTTTTAGCTCATCCATACTATCAATATGATCCATCCACTTTTGGTCAACTACTTTTAGCATAACCACTCTTTCAAGTTCTCTTATTTCATCTGTTCCTATTTCTTTTTCTTTATCTTCATAAATTTCAAGTGCTTTTTCTTCTACTAAATTTGCTAAGTCTTGAGATTTCAATTCATTTACTTGTTCTGAAATATCTATTCCAAATATATTGCTAATATCTTGTACTAAAGCCTCTTTATTTGTACTATGCTCATCTGTATACATTGAAACTACTTCATGTGCTGTACTTTTAATCATAGATACTATATTATTTTTTAAGTTTTGTCCATCTAGTACTTCTTTTCTTTGCTTATATATAATTTCTCTTTGTACATTCATAACATCATCATATTGAAGTACATTTTTACGAATACTGAAATTTCTTCCCTCAACTCTTTTTTGTGCTTTTTCTACTGCATTTGATATCATTTTTGATTCAATAGGAATATTTTCATCAGCACCTAGTGTATTATATACACTTGTTATCATATCTCCACCAAAGATTTTCATTAAATCATCATCAAGTCCTATATAGAATCTCGATTCACCATTGTCTCCTTGACGACCACTTCTTCCTCTTAACTGATTATCTATTCTTCTTGATTCATGTCTTTCTGTACCTATAATTTTAAGTCCACCTGCTGCAATTACTTTTTCTTTTTCATCTTTTATTGTTTCATCATATTTTGCTTTTAATGTTTTAAAGTTTTCTCTTGCCTCTAATATTGCTTGATCATCTGTTTCGTTAAATGCTGTTGCTTGCTCTATTAGTTCTTCTGGTACTTTTCTTTTTCTCATTTCTTGAAGTGCTAAATATTCTGAGTTTCCTCCAAGTATAATATCAGTACCACGACCAGCCATATTTGTTGCAATAGTCACAGCTCCATATTTACCAGCCTGAGCAATTATTTCTGCCTCTTTTTCATGAAATTTAGCATTTAATACTTCATGTGGTATTCCTTCTCTTTTTAAGATATTACTCAATTTTTCTGATTTCTCAATAGATATTGTACCAACCAATACTGGTTGACCTTTTTTATGGCTTTCCTTTATTTCTTCTACTATTGCTCTAAATTTTGCATTTTCATTTTTATATATTACATCATTTTGATCTATTCTTACCATTGGCTTGTTTGTAGGTATACTTATTACATCTAAGTTATATATTTCTCTGAATTCTTCTTCTTCTGTCATAGCAGTACCTGTCATTCCAGATAGTTTATCATACATTCTAAAATAGTTTTGGAATGTAATTGTTGCAAGTGTTTTTGATTCATCTGCAATTTTTACATTTTCTTTTGCTTCTATTGCTTGGTGAAGTCCATTATTATATCTTCTACCATACATTATTCTTCCTGTAAATTCATCAACAATTAGAACTTCTCCATCTTTAACAATGTAATCTATATCTTTTTTCATAACTCCATATGCTCTTAAACTTTGTGTAACATGATGCACAAGTTCTGAATTTTCTATATCATTAAAATTTTCTATGTTAAATGATTGTTCTGCCTTTTTAATACCTTTTTGTGTAAGTGTTGCAGATTTTGCTTTTAAGTCCACTATATAATCATATTTTTCATTATCCTCTGCTTGCTCAAAGTCTTTTAGATCTTCTTCAACTATTATTTTTGGTGTTAACCTTCTTACAAAATCGTTTGCCTTTTTGTAAAGTTCAGATGATTTATTTGCATGACCTGAAATAATAAGTGGGGTTCTTGCTTCATCTACTAGAATACTATCTATCTCATCTACTATTGCAAAACTAAGTTCTCTTTGAACTGCTTGATTTTTATATATAACCATATTATCTCTTAGATAATCAAATCCAAATTCGTTATTTGTTCCATATATTATATCTGAAGCATAAGCTCTTTGTTTTTCAGCTGGATCCATTCCGCTTATAACAAGACCTACTGTTAGTCCTAGAAATCTATATAATTTCCCCATCCATTCACTATCACGCTTAGCCAAGTAATCATTTACAGTTATTACATGTACTCCTTTTCCTGTTAAAGCATTCAAATATGCTGGAAGTGTTGCAACTAAAGTTTTTCCTTCTCCTGTTTTCATTTCTGCAATTCTTCCTTGATGAAGTATTATTCCACCAATTAATTGTACATCAAAATGTCTCATTCCTAACACTCTTTTTGATGCTTCTCTAACAACCGCAAAAGCTTCTGGAAGAAGTGTATCCAAAGACTCTCCATCTTGAACTCTTACCTTAAAATCTGCTGTTTTATTTCTTAATTCTTCATCTGTAAGCTTTGATATTTCTTCTTCTAAATTATTTATTTTTTCTACTAAAGGCATTACTCTTTTTACTTCTTTTTCTGAATAATCACCAAATATTTTCTTAAATATTCCCATTTATTTTGCTCCTCTTTAAAGAAATTTCTGTTATAATATATCATATTTTTATTTTGTTTACAATAGTATATAGTATTTTTATTAACAAACCAATAAAAAAATAGGCACCTCAATATATTCTCGAGGTGCCTATTTAAACCTTTCTTTAGAATGTGGATTACGCTTTAATCTAAGCCCTAGTTAAAGTACACGGGGCTCAAATTTGTAGAAGGAAGCATACTGATAGGTCCTCTCACTTCCATGAACCGAAGATTAGAAGCAGTCCTTCTGCAATAGTTGTGTGAGTCTACAGCAACTTCTGCCGGGATGACCAAGATCTTGATATCTTCATGGTTGCTTTCGGTGCTCTCCAGCAAATTACCGCAACCATCCAATCTGATCCAATAGGACTGTCCCTTAGTGACAAACTCCATCGCCCTTTTGTATGCGGGAGTGCCAGAGGAAATCTTACCGTTTAGATATCTCCACTTGTCATATCCACTCCAAACAATAAGCCCCTGCTCTCCCTGGTTGATCGCCTCTTCTGCTGCCCTTCTCAAGACCTCTGCTGTGATTTCAATGAGCTGCATAATCTACCTCCTTTTCATTCACATAGGTTTCTAGGTATAAAATTGCCTTCTAGCAATTCATATTAATTATAGCATATTTATTGAATTATAGCAATTAGCAATTTATAGCCACATTTACCCCTGTAACTATGACTTTATAAAATCTATTAATAACTAGTAAAACTTTCTTTATAATATTTTCTATATTTTATTATATTATATTTCTTATATTATGGCTGTTCTTAATCACTCACTTGTCTTTATACAGGTTCCATATCTATGAATCTAATTGCCTTATTTTTACTTTTTAAATAAGCTTTTACCCTTTTTTCAATTGCAATATACTCTCTTATTGTTAAATTTTCATCAACTTTTACCTGTAAGAACACACTATAATATGTTGACATTTTTATTACTTTCACTTTTTTAAAATGTAATTCCTTAAACTTTTCCAGTTTATTTACTATTTCCTCTCTTATCTCATTATTTTCTTCATCATTTGTAAGTATTCCTCTTATATTAGATATTATCATTTTTATTGATGTATAGAATACATATATTGCCATTCCTAAGCTACCTATTTTGTCAACATTTATGTAATTTGGTATATATTCTTCAAAAAGTGTAATTATCAATATTGCTAATACCACACAAGTTGATATAAAATCAGCCCTTGATTCTTTAGAAGCTTCTATCATCAATTCACTTTTAAATTTTTTGCCATATTTTTGAAGTAATTCTACAACAGCTAATTTTAAGAGCAAAACTACTAAGATTACAACAAGTAAAATTAAATTTGGTTTAAATTCACTTTTAAAAAAGAAAAATTGATAAAGTATAAATATTCCAATTAAAAATAATAAAAACCCTGTAAAAAGGTTAGCAAGATAATATACTTGTCCATAACCAAATGGATATGTCTTATTAGCTCTTCTCTTTCCTATTTTATTTGCTACCAGACTTGTAATGTCTGTAATAAAATCCATAAATGATTGAATTGAGTCAGATATTAATGTAGAAAAAGAAAATGCTACTCCTGAGACTAATTTTAAAATAGCTACAATAAGGTTAAATACTGTTGTGATTATAATTACTTTATTCTCTTTCATTTGTTACTTATCCTTTCATGTTATTGTTTTGCAAAAATTATTATAATACAAAAATAGTCAATTTTCAACAAATTATCTTATTTTGCAAGAGTAAAATTAAATAATTTGTCTTATTCCACAATGCTGTTACAAATAGATGTAGTGCAAAATTTACATATTATGGTAAACCAGTACTTGAAAATTTACATAAAAAGAGTTAGTAGCTTTATGCAAAAAAGCAGAAGATTTTGACTTTAACTCTAACCGTGTTCAAGCTTGGTTTGAAAGTGCCAGCAAGTGAATTACTTTTACCAAAGAGCAAGAATTACAACTTGCCAAAACAGGCATTGTTGGAGTTCAAAAAGGATTAATGAAGTGATGACAGCACTTGCACTTGGTAATAACCAAGTGCAAGTGTATTTTATTTATAATTTTTGTAAATATACCCCCAGTCTTTGTATTTTTTAATACAATTTTAACACATATAAATACTATTTTATATTCTTCTACAATCCATTATAGTCCTGTTATATGTAGTGATATAGAGTATATGTTATCTTGCAAATTTGAATGTAATGGGCAGATAAAGCATGATAAAAATAAAGTAAAAAAGTACAATCACAAATTCCTGCTAATTTATTTGTATCAATGCTTTGTCTTTATTCTCTAGCATAAAAAAGCACTCTTAAAAGTGCTTAGTTGGTGCCCTAACTAGACACATTTGCGAAATCTAGTTGGCAAAAAAATATCTATTTTCAACTCTTAAATATAGTCATATCAATAGTTTGCAAGTAGTATATCTGCAAACTATTGATATGACTATATTTAATGTAGCATAAAATAATAAAAATTACAAGAGCCAAATTATATTTTTATTTATGAAAAGCAAATAACCTTTAGAATTAAATCTAAAGGTTATTTGTAATCAACTTGACCGTATTTCAGGTCTAAATGTCTTCTTAATTTGAGTGTATTTCAACTCACAACAGAATTGCTTCTGTTAATATTATTATACTCAAATTCTTTAAAAAAATCAATAAAATATGTAAAAAAATTTGTAACTTCTTTAAATTTTTTTGTATTTTCTTTTAAAAAACTTGTATTGACTATAAATTTTCTTAAAATAAAAAGTAAAAAATATTTACAGTTATGTGGAAATTTTGTCTATTTTGTGCTATTATATATCTTGAATTTTACTTTAAGGAGGCATAAATATTGAATATAAATGATGAATTAAACAAACTAAATAATAATCAGCGACAAGAACTAGAAAAATGGTTTGCTGAACAAATATATAAATTAAATAAAGTTAATAAAAATGAACAACTAAATTATGTACCATATGTAACTAGAAAGCAAGTAGTATGGGTAGATTTTGGTGTTAATATTGGTCAAGAATTAAATCATTCACACCCTGCTATTGTATTATATTCAAGACCAACTGTTGGTACTGTATTAGTTGCTCCCTTAACAAGTAAACAAAATGAATCTGATGTTGTTATTGATATAGGAGAAATCGAAAATTTTGAAGGTTTCTCATACTGTAAAATAGATCAGTTAAGGGCAGTTAGTAAACTTAGAATACAGACTAAAAAACATGATGGTAAATATTATAATAATTTAAAAACTGGCGTGTATTCCAATCCAGAAGTAAGCACAGAACAAATAAATTTGATTGATAAAGCTATTCAAGAATTAAAATACAAGTCAAAATAATTTAAGAAAATGTCGTAACTTGTTGATATGTAAAAACATTAATGATGAAATACAATTATACTAAAGATTATTAAATAAGGGGGTAAACATGGATTACATTGAAAATACTGATATACATATTAAATATTCTAATTACCAAATCTTTTGTAGTTTCATCAATTATCATTTTCTTGCCTTCTCTTTTGTATCCAAGTGGACACCTATTAGGAATATGACCAGATTTTATTGCTCCTGTTAAACCGAATTTTGTTCTTTCTGATACTATTTCAATTTCTAATTGTGATAACACTGTTAGCATTCTTACAAAGAATCTTCCATTAGCGGTTGAGGTATTTACATCATCCCTATC
>JAAWPK010000017.1 GCA_022799935.1 Clostridia bacterium | reverse complement strand
GAGCATGTAAAATTTATATTAGCAACAACAGAACCACAAAAATTACTTACAACTATATTATCAAGATGTCAAAGGTTCGACTTCAAAAAAATTCCAAATGAGGATATGATAAAAAGACTAAAAATTGTTTGCAAAGAGAGTGATATACAAATAACAGAAGGTGCATTAAATCTAATATCTGTACTTTCAGAAGGAGCTGCAAGAGACGCACTTAGCATACTAGAAAGATGCATGCAAGAACGGACAGGTAGATATAAATGAAGACAAAATCAAAGACCTAGTACGGAATACCTAAATTCGTCTATATAAATAATATCATAAATGGAATAATAGAAAAGAATATAGAAAAGGCACTAAATACAGTAAGTGAAGTTCTAGATGATGGAAAAGACTTAGAAAATTTTTTGTGGGAAATGATAAAGTATACAAAAGATGTATTAATGAATAAAGTAGGACATGAAGCACAGATATACAATGAAGAAGAACGAGCAAAGATAGCTGAAACTGCAAAAAAAGCATCAAAAGAAGAGCTGATAAATATAATATACAAACTATCAGAAGCAGAAGGCAAGATGAAAATATCAACACAAAAAAATATAATATTTGAAACAGAAATAATAAAATTATGTATAAAAATGGAGGTACAAACTATAAAGCAAGAAAACAATGAACAACAAAAAGCTCAAGCAAGTGAAATGCCAGAAATAACAAAAAACACAAATACTCCTAAATTTAATGTAAGTACAACAAAAATAGAAGAACCAATAAAGCAAGAGTCTAAAATAGAAAAAAAGCAAGAGGAAATTGAGCAGACACCAATAACTTTAGCAGAGGGAGTTACAATAAAAGAATGGCAAAATGTAATAAATAAAATAAAATCACAGGGAAAAGTAATGATATACACAAATTTAATAAACACAGAAGCAGTAGAGCTAAATGATATGACAGTTGCAATAAGATTTAATAATGGACTAAATGCATTTAGAAAAGAACTATTACAAAAACCAGAAAACATGAGTGTACTCTCGAAAGAAATTGCAGTAGTTTGTGGTAAACCAATGCAAATAAAACTTGAGGATGCAGGACGGAAACAATCAAACTATAAAAAAGGTTGAAGCACCTGTAAAACCAAAAGTAGAAGTAAATGTTGAAGACGAAGAAGATATACTAAGCTCATTAGATATCCCAATAAATTTTGTAGAAGAATAAAGGAGGAAAATGATATGTCAAAAAGAGGTGGATTTCCAGGAGGAGCAAACTTTGGAGGAATGAATCTTAACAAACTAATGAAAGAAGCAAAGAAAATGCAGGCAGATATGGAAAAATCACAAGAAGAATTAACAGCAAAAGAATTTGAAGCAACAGCAGGTGGAGGAGCCATAAATGTAAAAGTAACAGGAGCAAAAGAAGTAAAAGAAATAAAAATACAAAAAGAAGTTGTTGATCCAGAAGATGTAGAAATGCTTGAAGACTTAATATTAACATGTGTAAATGAAGCATTAAAAAAAGTTGATATAGCACAAAGTGCAAGCCTTGGGAAATACAATATTCCAGGATTAATGTAAAAATAGGAGGCAATTTATGTCATACTACTCACCATCAATAGAAAAACTGATAGAAGGATTTGAAAAATTACCAAGTATTGGGCATAAAACAGCAGTAAGACTTGCATTTCATATGTTAGATGCAAGTGATGAAGATGTATCAGAATTTATAAACTCTATAAATAATGCAAAAGCAAATTTGAAATATTGTTCACAATGTTTTAATATAACAGACACTGATCCATGCCCAATATGTGCTAGCCCTAAGAGAGATAAAGACATCATATGTGTTGTGGAAGATGTGAAAGATGTAATAGCAATGGAAAGAACACATGAATTTAAAGGCGTATATCATGTTTTACACGGTTCTATTTCTCCAATGAATGGTATAGGTCCTGATGAAATAAAAATAAAAGAATTATTAAGTAGGGTACAAAATAATAATAATATAAAAGAAATAATAATTGCGACAAACCCTAGGGTAGAAGGAGAAGCAACAGCTATGTACATATCTAAGATTTTAAAGCCAATTGGAATTAAAGCAACGAGAATTGCCCATGGAATACCAGTTGGAGGAGATTTAGAGTACACAGATGAAGTAACTTTAACAAAAGCTTTAGAAGGTAGACATGAATTGTAGTAAAAAAGAGAATATGAGAGAATACAAGAGGAAATAAGAGGAAACTGAAGAAAAACTTGGCATTCTAAAAAATACAAAAATTGAATAAATTAGATATTTAATGTAAAATACTATATAATGTAGTAAAAGTAAAGTACCCGTAGATAAAAATGAAGAATAAAAGGAGTGCTAAATAAAGGATATGAGAAAATTACTAATAGGACTAAGAACAAGTATAAAAGCAATAGCTTTATTTGCGATTAGTAGTATAATAATACTTACAATAGTTATGTGCGTATATAAACCAATATATAGTGTAACCTTTAAAGGAGAAATGATAGGATATAGCAAGGACAAGGCAGCTTTACAAGCAAAAATAAATGACTATGCAGACCATGGAAATGAAGAACATATTGCATTTGTGCAGATAGAAGACTTACCAGAGTATAGACTTTGTTTCCTAAAAAGAGGAATAGAAACAAATGATGATGAGATATATGAAAAAGTAATATCAGAAGGTGTTAACTATTATAATTACTTTGCAATATCACTTGATAATGAAGAAAAATACTATCTTGCTTCTTTTGAAGATGCAGAAAATGTAGTAAACCAATTAAAAGAAAAAGATAGCAATAATATAGATAGTATATCAATTAATGAAAAATTTGTTACAGACAAGCATGAGATAACAGATAATGAAACAATAGTATCAGAATTATATGAAGAAAAAGTTGTACAAAAGACAGTTACACCAAAAAGCAGTGGAGGAGTTAGGACTGCAAAAGTTGGTTCAGGATATAAATCTGCAGGAATTACATTCAAAAAACCAGTTTCAGCAACAATAACATCAAGATTTGGTTCTAGATGGGGAAAAAGCCATAAAGGAACAGATTTTGGAGCACCAACAGGTACATCTATATATGCAGCAGCAGCAGGTACAGTAACTTATGCTGGATGGAATAGTGGAGGATATGGATATTTAGTAATCATATCACATGGAAATGGAATTCAAACATATTATGGACATTGTAGTTCAATAATAACAAAAGTTGGAGCAAAAGTTTCACAAGGAGATTTAATAGCTAAAGTAGGAAATACAGGAAGATCTTTTGGATCACACTTACATTTTGAAATAAGAATAAATGATGTAGCGTATAATCCAGAATATTATTTATAAAATAAAACAAAAGAGTTGTCTTAAATTAGACAACTCTTTCGCTTTAGCTTTTTATTAAGCTTGTAAAAAAGTATTTAAATTTAAACTCTTTCAACAACTGCAAATACTACTTGTTTTATAGTAGGTTTTGTATCAGCGCTGAAATGGAAATAGTCTTTTAGTTTTTCAATATTACATTCTGCATACATAAAATCAGTTGCACGATTTATACTAGCTTTAATATTGTTTGCTTTTTTATTATATTGTTTTCCGACTATTGGATAAACAGAACCTTGCAGATTAGCTGGTTTTCTATCTTTTCTTTTGTAAAGTGTAAGAATGCTATCTGCTAGGTAATGTGTGCCTGAATATTTAAGATCATATCCAAGCTCAGTAAGTTCATTGACAACAAATTCTCTTTTTAGATTAAAATCCTTTGAGTCAACTAAATTGCGTAATTTTGTTAAAGTTTCTTCCTTAAAAAGTTCATCTTCTTTCAAAATTAGTAAATAATCTTTGTGACTTTCTTCAAGAAATTCATTACGAGCACCTTTTACTCTAGAATCAACAATAACCATATCTGAATGATGTACAAGTAAAAAGCCAATTGCATCTTCAACATTTTCAGAAATATGATTTATATTAACACTTAAACCTTCATTGCCAAAGATATTTACTAGTTTCTCAATAAAATGAATATGTTCACTAACTATCAGTGTACTTATCATATGTATTCACCTCCCAATATATTAGATACTAAAAGTCAACAAAAAGTTGCATTTTTTTTTCAAAAATATCTTTTTATATCAAAAAAGATTGAAAAATACATTGTTCTGATATAATCTAAAAACAAATTTTTATATTTAGGAGGTTTTTATGAAAAAACTATTTACTAAAGTAGTACTTAGCATAATGATTGGAATGATGGTTGTTTCTACATTTGCTATTAGCAAACCAGTAGAAGCTACAGAAAGTGGAATTTCTCCATTAACATATAATGAATATAATTTTTCATTTACAGGGAGCAGAAATATTGCACAAATATGTACAGGTACTTTTTTATCATTAACAGTTAATTGTACATCAACTGGAGGAAGTAATGAGACAATAGAATTAAAAGTTTATATACAGTATAATAATAGTACAAAAACATATACATTTAAGACAGATGGAAAAGATCACAAGTTTAGTGGAATATACATGGGACTAGGTGGAGGAAATAAATCTGTTGTATGTACTTTAACTAATATATCTAGTGGAACATCAAATGTATCTGGAAAGATAATATTTAGTAGTTAAAAAATCAGCCATTTAGGCTGATTTTTTTAGAGCTTATTTAAAAGATATTCCTCTCCATCAATTATAAGTTTAAGATTTTCAGAATTTTTATCATTATAGTTTGAAACAATTATATATTCAATAGCAAAGTTATCTTCATCATAACTATTAAGTAGTGAAGTAAAACAGCTATATTCATTTCCACTTTCATCAATTAGTTTTGCGTTTATACTTCCAATGCTATCTAAACTTACTATTGCATAAAATCCTGTTTCAGAAATTAAAGCTTTCTTAAACATATTATCTGGTGATGAATAACTAATATTACTTCTATTTTTAAACTTTTCAGATATATCTAATGAGATATTTACATTAGAATATATAGTTTCTAAGTTTTCGCTAAACAATTTTTGTCTATGAAGTCCTAATTTTGAAAAACTTATATTCAAAGTATTAGAAATTGGAAAACTATCTGTATAAATATATATTAATTGTTTTATGTGATTGCTTTTCCTTTCAATATTCTTAATACCATTCATTCTTTGATATTGTTTAGTATTTAAATTTGTCCAGTCACATATTAAATCTCCATTTTCATTTTCTATCTTTAAGTCTACTGGTGAGATTTCATCATATTTACTCAAATCTTTTTCAGATTCTAAGTCTAATACTAAATATAAACTCATTTCATCTAATAAGAAGTAATCGAGTTTGATCTTATAGCCATTACCTAAATCTACATAGTCCATATCAGATTTTTGGAACCAACCTAAAGTTTCAATTGATTCTAACACGCTCTCATTTGACAATCCTTCATTTTCAACTCTAAACATATCTTGTATGTAGCTGATTACACTTATAGCAATTACCGTTGTTGCAACAAATAAGCAAAGTATGAATACAGCAAGAGTAAATGGTTTGTATTTTTTCTTAATCTTTTCTCTACCACGACTTAAAATTGATTTTACAGTATTCTCCTTCAAATTCAATCTTTTAGAAATATCTTTTATGCTAAAACCATTATCATAATAAAGATCAAAAATTTTCTTTTCTCTTTCATTTAACAAATTTACGATACTTTCGTATTCTGCTGGTTCATCCATATAAGAAACTACATTATCCGCAGATGAGAAATCATCAAATACTTCCATTTCCTTATACTTCTTCTTGTAATACTTATTACATTGATTAATCAAAATCTTTGTAATCCAAGTTTTGAAATATTTTTCGTTTCTTAACTTTCCAAAGTTTAAATATGCGATCATTATTGTATCTTGTAAAACATCTTTTGCATCTTCTTCGTCACCTAATTTATACTTTGCAGTTTTAAGTAAGTCATCATAAATACTCACAACTAATTTCGAATAAGTTTCCTTATCTATGTTTGGTTTTGGACTAGATTTTTCAATTAACTTTTCTATTGTTTTCACCTTCTCATATATTATACTACAAACCAATAATATCATAAAATTGTATAAAAGTGGTAAATAACACAAATTAAGGTAAAAAAACATAAAAAATAATTATTGAAAAAACTAATAAAAGAGAATATAATACTATTTAAGTAAGGAGAAAAAATATGAAAGCTTTAATTTTTTATGCAACATATGGAGGAGGGCATTTAAGTTCAGCAATGGCAATAAAGGAAGCTATGGAAGCAAATTACAAAGATATTGAAATAGAAATAGTAGATTGCATGGAATATATAAATAAAATAGTAAATAAACTAACAACAAAAGCATATTCAGACATGGCAAAAAAAGTTCCGAGGGTGTGGGGAGAAGTATATAAAGCTTCAAGAAAAGGGACAATTGCAAAAATAAGTAGAACATCAAACAGGATATTTGCATTTAAACTATATTTATTAATAAAAAAGATAAATCCAGATATAATAATATCTACACATCCATTCTCAACACAAATGTGTGCATTTTTAAAGAAACATACAAAACTAAATGAAAATATAGCAAATGTACTTACTGATTTTAAATCACATGAGCAATGGCTTGTAAAGCCTGAATATGTAAATAGCTATTTTGTATCAAATGAGACAATGAAAAAAGAACTTATAGAATATGGTATAGAAGAAGAAAAAATATTTGTAACAGGAATACCAATATCAAAAAAATTTTCTAAAACATATAATAAAGAAGAAATATTAAAAGAGTTTGGATTAAAAGAAAATGTAAAAACAATACTATTTTTTGCAGGGGGGAAACTTGGACTTGCTAAAAATAATATTTCTGATTTTATAGAGATATTTACAAAAAAGGAATTTGAAAATGTACAAGTTGTCGCTATATCTGGAAAAAACGAAAAAATATATAATAAATTCAAAAAAATAGTGGAAGAAAATGGAAAAGAAGATAGGATAAAAATTTTAGAATATACAGACAAAGTTCCTGAACTTATGAGTATATCAGACTTGGTTATAACAAAACCACGGAGGAATAACTACATCTGAAAGTATGGCGAGTGGTGTGCCAATAATTGCTATAAATCCAATACCTGGGCAAGAAGAAGAAAATGCAGAATTTTTAGAGAAAAATAATTTAGCAATATGGATAAAAAAAGAAGACAACATAAAAGAGGTATTAGAAGATATAATAAAAGATGAAGAAAAACTTAAAAGCTTGAAAGAAAATGTAAAGAAATTTGCAAAACCAAATTCAGCTAAAAATATATGTGATATCATAGTAAATAGTAATAAGAACCATTAAATGAAAATAATGGTTCTTTTATTGTATAAATTTGTGAAAAATGAAACAAAATAATTATTAACATAGGAAAATTTCCAAATTAAAAAAGGAGGATAAAAATGGAAAATATAAAAACAAAGTTTAATGACTTTAAAAATCGTTTAAAAGACAGAAAGATGTTTTCTATAGCTGTAGTAGTTATAATACTATTAATTAGTGTCATAGCACTAGGAATATACACATATAGTAAACAAAGAGAATATAGAGAAGCTTCAGAAAATGCATATAATATGTCATTTTATGAACTTGTAAATTATATGGAAGAAGTAGAAACATATCTTGCAAAATCAACTATTACTGGTTCTAGTGAGCACAGTGCAGAAACACTTGCAAATGTATGGAGTAAAGCAAACCTTGCAGAAGTATATTTATCACAAGTTCCAATTACTACAGAAGGATTATCAAATGCACAGAAATTCTTAAATCAGCTTAGTGACTATAGCTATTCATTATCCATGAAAACAATAGGAGGAGAAAGCTTAAGTGATAAAGAATTAGCAGACTTAGAAAAATTACATGAATATTCAGTAACACTAAAAGATACACTAAATCAATTAGCAAACGAAATAAATGATGGAGAAATAAAATGGGGAGAATTAACTAAAGAAGGAACATCAGCGCTTGCTCAACAAGTAGATAATATAAGTCTAGATAGTTTTAAAAATATAGAAGGAACATTTGATGAATATACAGGATTAATTTATGATGGAGCATTTTCAGAACATATGACAAGTCCAGAAAGGAAAGGACTAACAGGAGAAAATATAGATGAAAATGCAGCAAAACAAATTGTAAAAGAATTTACAGGAGCACAAGATAACGAAATATCAAGTAATGGACTTTCTGAAAATGGAAATATACCATCATATAATTTTATAATAAATACAAATAATAGAACAAAAAGTATCTCTATTTCACAAAAGGGTGGACATATTGTCTATATGAATGGATATAGAGAAATAGGTGAAGAAACAATAAGTCAGGAAGAAGCTGTAAATATTGGAAAAAATTTCCTTACAGGAAAAGGATATAACAATATGAAAGAGACATACTACTTAAGTCAAAATGGATGTCTAGTTGTAAATTATGCATATTCACAAGATGATGTTATAATATACCCAGATTTAATAAAAGTAAAAATTGCATTAGACAATGGAGAAATACTTGGAATGGAATCTGCAGGATATTTAAATTGTCATACTGAAAGAGAGAAAACAAAAAATAAAATAACAGCAGATAAAGCAAAAGAAAAATTAAATAAACGAGTAGAAGTTTGGAGCCAAAATTTGGCGATAATTCCAACAAAATACAATACAGAAATATTGTGTTGGGAATTCAAAGGAAAAGTACGGAGAAAACGAATTTTTAGTATATATAAATGCAGAAAACGGAAAAGAAGAAGACATTCTTATGATAGTAAATACTCCAAATGGAACACTTACAACTTAAAAATATAAGAAAAAATTGTTATAAATAAAAATAAAAAAATAGTTAATAATATAATTATCTCTAAAGCAATAAGGAGGTAAACAAAATGGCTAGAAGTAATAAAAGCTTAATGTCTGAAAACCTAAAAGAAGAAATAGCAAAAGAATTAGGTGTATATGACGAAGTAAAAAAAGAAGGTGGATGGGGAAATGTCTCATCAAAGACTTGTGGAAATATAGTGACAAAAGCGATAGAAATAGCTAACAGAAGCGTAGAAAGATAACAAAATATAAAAAAGAACCATTAAAATACTAGACGAAAATTGTCTAATATTTAAATGGTTCTTAAATTTTATATTGCATTTCATTATAATTAATTATACAATGCAATTATAAATAAAAAAGGAGGGGAAACTTTGAAAAATAATAAACTAAAAATATCAATAGTAGCTATACTTGTTATAGTAATAATAATTGGAATTATACTTGTTTGTCTAAACAAAGGTACAACAGAATTGAGAAGTATAAAGTCAGTAAAAGAGTTGGAAAAAAGATATGAATATCCATATGGGTCAAATTTAAATATTGGAACATACATATTAACAATGCCATTTAGTGTGATTTATAGTACTAACAACTTAACACCAAGAAAATATTATACAAATGGTGGAATAATGATGGATTCAGCAGGAACATTAGAAAGCAATTTTTCAAGCTCAATATCATCTTCAGATAAAGATTATTCAAAAACAAACATTCAAGTAGAAAATGTGGATGAAGCAGATATTATAAAAACAGACGGAGACTATATATACTCTATATCAGAAGAAAATGTAGTCATAACAAATGTACAAGACCCACAAAATCCAAAAATTTCTTCAAAAATCTTACAATCAGAAGGAATACCAGAAGATTTAATAATATATGATAAGAATACTTTGATAGTAATTCTAGAAGATACAGAAAGTACAAGATATAATTATAGTACAATTGTAAAAATATATAATATAAAAGACAAAGAAGAGCCAGAATTGTTAAAATCGTATAAAATGAATCAATCATATTATACATCAAGATGCATAGATAACAAATTGTATGTAATATCTTCAGGATATTTAAGACAAGATGACGATGATAATGTAATTACAACATATACAGAAGACAGCATAGAAAAAGAAATTGGATTAGAAAATATAAAATATTTAACAGATGTATATACAAATAAACAAACAATAATATCATTTGTAGATTTAAAAGATGTAAAAAAAGATATTAAAATAAACTCATATTTAATAGATATATCAAACAGCTATGTATCAGAAAATTATATATATTTATTAAATCAAGAATATGATTCAAATGATGTACCACCAATATCTACATTATTTGGGATAAAAGGTGCAATTGGACCATTTGAATGGATGGAAGAAAATAGTAGCTATGGATACTTTACAGAAATATATAAATTTAAAATACTAGAAAATGGAGAAATAGAATATAAAACAAGAACAAAGATAGAAGGAAAAACAATAAATCAATATTCTTTAGATGAATATAAAGGAAATTTAAGAATTGCTTTATATGATAATAAAAAAGGTTCGAGAATTGTGATCTTTGATGAAAACTTAAACGAAATAGGCAAATCAGGATATGTTGCAAAAGGAGAAACAATGTATTCATCAAGATTTATAGGAGAAAAAGCATATTTTGTAACATATAAAACAATAGATCCATTATTTGTGATAGATTTGAGCAATGAGAAACAACCAAAAGTACTTGGAGAACTAAAAATACCAGGATATAGCACATATTTACATCCTTATGATGAAAATTATTTAATAGGTATAGGAATGGAAACAGAAGAATTTGTAAATAGAAATTCAAGTGGAAAAGTAATAAGTACAACTTCAAAAATAGTTGGAATGAAAATGGCATTATTTGATGTATCTAATGTAAATAATCCAAAAGAAATATCAAATGTAGTTATAGGCGATAGATACACAACATCTGCAATTTTAACAAATCCAAAAGCACTTCTATTTTCTAAAGAAAAAGAACTTATAGCAATACCTGTAAATAACTATCAACAAGAATTTGTAACAGATGTAGTATCAAATGACTATACATCATTAATAAATGCATATACAAAGAAAAGTTCATCTTATGTTTCAGAAGGATATTTAGTATATAGCATAAATCCAGTAGATGGATTTAAATTAAAAGGAACAGTAACACATGAAAATACAGCAAAACAAGACAAATATTACGGAAGATATAGTTATGTAAGTAAATTACTAAGAGGACTATACATAGAAGATAATCTATATACAGTTTCTGAAAATGAACTAAAAGTAAATGAACTAGTTACAATGAGAGAAATCGGAAATTTAAAAATAAAGGAAGGAGTAAATAAATAATGGAAGAAAATACAAATAAATCAGGAATGGGTATTGCATCATTAGTCTTAGGAATAATATCAATTATATCTGTATTATTTTGGTATATAACAATGCCTACACGGAATACTTGCTATAATTTTGGGAGTAAAAGGAATTCATAAAACTGGTAGTAAATGTGGAAAAGCAGGTATGATAACAGGAATAGTTGGATTATCAATATTTGCATTTATATATATAAGCTTAATATTAATATTTATTTTATCAGGAACATGGTGATATTAATAATTCATAAGTAAAGGAAAATTAAAATCCATGTTTGTAGGACATATAAACTTATGAGTTCTGAATAATTAATAATGACAAAAAGTCTAGTAATCAAAATGCTAGACTTTTTTTTAGGCTATTGATATAATAAATAAAAAATATGGAGGAAAGATATGAAAGAATTAAAAATAAATGGAATTTATAGACATTTTAAAGGAGATTATTATATAGTAGAAGGCATAGGAATACATAGTGAAACAAAAGAAAAATATGTAATATACAAAGCTCTATATGGAGATAATGAAACTTATTTAAGACCTTATGAAATGTTTTTAGAAAAAGTAGATAAGGTAAAATATCCAAATGTAAAACAAGAATATAGATTTCAGCTTCAAGATATTGAAAGTATAGCTAAAAAATTTAAAGGGGAATAATATGGAAAAATGCAAATTATGTCCTCATAAATGTAATGTAGATAGAAGTTTAAATGTAGGAAGATGTAAAGCAGAAAATAAAATAGAAATTCGGACGGATTTAGCATTCATAAATTTGAAGAACCTTGTATAAGTGGGGAAAATGGATCTGGAACAGTCTTTTTTTCAAAATGTAATTTGAATTGTGTATTTTGCCAAAACTATGAAATAAGTAATCTTGGAAATGGAAGAAAGATAGAAGTAGAAGAGCTTGCGAATATATTTTTAAAACAACAAGAAAATAAAGCAGAAAACATAAATCTAGTATCTCCTACAATTTATGTAGATAAAATAATAGAAGCTATAAAAATTTCAAAAGATAGGGGACTTAAAATACCAATAATATATAATACAAATGGATATGAAAATGTAGAGACTCTTGAGAAATTAGAAGGAGTGATTGATGTATACTTACCAGACTTAAAATATTATTATAATGAACTAGGATTGAAGTATTCGGGAATTTCAAATTATTTTGAAACTGTAACAAAGGCAATAAAAGAAATGTATAGACAAGTAGGTGTACCAGAATTTACTGAAAATGGAATGATAAAAAAAGGATTAATAATAAGACATTTAGTATTACCAAACCACCTAGAAAATACAAAGAAAGTATTAAAATGGATAAAGGATAATATAGATAAAGATGTATATGTAAGTATTATGACACAATACTTTCCTACACATAGAGCAATAGAATATGAAGAAATAAATAGAAAAATTACAAAAGAAGAATATCAAGAATTAGAAGATTATATATATGAATTAAACATTGAAAATGGGTATATGCAAGACTATCCAGAAGAAAATGAAGAACAGTATGTACCAAAATGGGAATATTAATTGAAAATAAAAGATAATATAAAGAGCTGAAAATAGCTGACTTTTATATTATCTTTTATTTTAATAATTTGACAATTTACATAAAACAGACTATAATAAAAAGGTAAAGCTAGAAAATTTTAGCAAAGTTTACATGTTGTTCTAAGATATATCTAGGTGAACGACATAAGGGAGGTTTTACAAAGACAAAATAAAACTAAACATAAAACTGTAAAGGAGATGAAGAAATGCCTGAGCTTTTAAGCGTGGATGAGTTTAAAAATCGGAAATTGCTAAAAGAAGGGTGCTGGTTTAACATGAGGCTAGATATAGAGGCTAGCTGTACATTGGAAAGCCAGGTGACAGGTGTAGAAGAAATTCAAACCATTACGAACCAAGAAGAGGAGAAACATATTTTTCGCTATACAAAACATATAGGCTGCGACAAAGACATAACACTTGTTGGGCAACCATCAACAATACTTCTTTCTTTAAGAGGTGAGACAGGTTACCGAAATGGGGAGGAAGTTATAAAGACATTTTGCGAAACTAAATTCGGTAGACCTGGGGAAGTCGAAGCAAGAAGTATTACGAGTGAGGAACAGAATAAACTGACTGAAGGGTTTAGATATGGTCAGTACTGGCTACCTGAAACATATAATGTGCAATATAGAGGCATCATAATTTTGGGACTTGCATATTGGGAAGCTGGAATCAAAGAAAAATCCTTCTTAGCCCTTGATGATGAGTCCTATACCAGAACCAGAGGTGTGAGACCTGTTATTTCGCTTTTTGGCACTAATGTCAGAATACTTGTTGATAAAGAACATTCTGGCAAAGAAGCTGACAAACCTTATGAAATTGTTTTTCTAAATGAAAAACAAAAAACGAGCAAGGTTAAGGAAAAAAGCGAAAGAACAGAATTGATTACAACAGAGGAGTTTTCTAGTCGAGGACTACTTAGAGAGGGAGAATGGTTCAAAGTTTCATTGAATCCAGATGGAAAAGTAAAACTGGAAAAGAATGAGACAGGCTATTCAAAAGTTCAAGAGTTAGAAAACAAGAATGGCGAAACATGGCTTTTCAGGTACACTGCGGACATTAACGATGGAGGCGATATAAAACTTCTTGGAGAACCATCAGATTGTACATTATTCCTTGGGGGAAGAAAGGGACATGAGTTAGGACGCCTTGCAATAAAATCTTTTTGTGAAGCAAAGTATAGCATTCCAGGACAAATAGCTGCCTGTAGCATTGTATGGAAAGAACAAGTTTCATTAGCTCCTGAATTTCAATATGGAGAATATTGGTTACCTAAACGATATAAGAAGGATCAAATACTAGGAATGCAGTGCGTTAGTGGAGAACGGATATTAAGCATTTATCTTTATAGAGAAGGAACCGAAGGAGGAAAGCGGAAAAGCGAAAGTGGTAGCGACTGCAATTCCGTAAGACCAGTAATCTTGCTTAAGGGCGAGCAAATCAGAATTCGCGTTGGAGAAAAGCGTGATGGAAAAACAGCTGAGTCTGCGTATGAGATTGTAATCGAGAAGTAGTAGGAAGCTACCAGTAGAGTCCTCTTCTTTAGAAGTTGTAAAATCCTATAGAAACTTGCAAATTCAAGTCTCTAAAAAACGAGAGAATCAAGTGTAAAAAACTTGATTCTCTCGTTTTTTTATTAAAACTATAGGATTAATGATAAGCACTATAAAAAATAATGCAAAAATTAAAAATATATTATGCCATTAAATTTTCAAATTATTTTATCCGTAAGGCTTGACAAGTTTTATTCGTACATGCTATAATATTTATCTGTATTATAATCGATAATATTAAATTCTAAAAGAAGAGGAATTAAAATATGTCACTTTAGTCTAGGGAAAGCTTATTTAGAAGCGATAGTCTTTTGAAAGCTAAATACATATTTTTAAGAGGGACTTCTTTAAAAATTTTTATCTATAAGCTTCACAAATTAAAAATTCAAATTAAGGAGTGAAAACAATCCATGAAAGATGTAAAACATGAAAAATGCGTGCGTAAGACTTTTGCAAAAATTGGCGATAGTATTGAAATGCCAAATTTTATTAAAGTACAAAAAGATTCTTATGAATGGTTTTTAAAAGAAGGATTAGGAGAAGTGTTAAAAGATATATCTCCAATAATAGACTATTCAGGAAATTTAGTACTTGAATTCTTTGACTATTACATGGAAGACAAAACTAAATATTCGCTAGAAGAAACAAAGGAAAGAGATGCTACATACTCTTCTAGACTACATGTAAAAGTAAGACTAATAAATAGAGAAACAGGAGAAATAAAAGAACAAGAAATTTATTTAGGTGATTTCCCTATCATGACAGATAGTGGAACATTTGTAATAAATGGTGCAGAAAGAGTTATAGTAAGCCAATTAGTTCGTTCACCAGGTTGTTATTATACATCTGATTTTGATAAAACAGGAAAGAAAATATTTACATCAACAGTAATGCCAATAAGAGGTGCATGGATAGAATATGAAACAGATTCAAATGACATATTTTATGCAAGAGTAGATAGAACAAGAAGACTACCAGTTACAACTCTTTTAAGAGCAATAGGACTTATAACAGATGATCAAATGATAGAAATGTTTGGAGAAGATGAAAAAATAATTGCAACTCTTCAAAAAGATACTGTAAAAACTCAAGATGAAGCACTAATTGAAATATATAAAAAATTAAGACCAGGAGAACTACCATCAGTTGATGCTGCAAGAAATTTATTTAATGGACTATTCTTTGATGAAAGAAGATATGATTTAGCAAAAGTTCGGAAGATATAAATTTAATAAGAAATTAAGTCTAGCAACAAGAATAGAAAATCAAATAGCATTTGATGATATAGTAGATGAAGAAACAGGAGAACTTTTAGTTTCTAAAGATACTATTATCAATGCTGAAATGGCTCGTAAAATACAAGATTCTGGAATAAATATAGTAAATGTAAAAGTAGAAGATAAAAAAGTTAGAATTATAGGAAATGGAACAGTAAATATTCATAATGTAGTTTCTATTGACTTAAGTGATTTAAACATTAAAGAAGATGTAAATTATGCAGTGCTTAAAAGCATAGTAGACACAACAGAAGAAAAAGATCTAAAAAAAGCAATAGAAGAAAATATGAATGAATTAGTTCCAAAACATATAACAACAGAAGATATGATAGCTTCTGTAAGTTATTTACTAAACTTACAATACAAACTTGGAACAGTAGATGATATAGACCATTTAGGAAATAGGCGTATAAGAAGCGTTGGAGAACTTTTACAAAATCAATTTAGAATTGGTTTAACAAGACTAGAAAGAGTTGTAAGAGAGAGAATGACCATTCAGGACTTAGATGTTGTAACACCACAAACATTGATAAATACAAAACCTATAACATCTTCAATAAGAGAATTCTTTGGAAGTTCTCAATTATCACAATTCATGGACCAAACAAACCCACTATCAGAATTAACACATAAAAGAAGAATATCAGCATTAGGACCTGGAGGACTTTCAAGAGAGAGAGCAGGATTCGAAGTAAGAGATGTTCACTATACACACTATGGAAGACTTTGCCCAATAGAATCTCCAGAAGGACCAAATATAGGATTAATCTCAGCTTTATCTTCATTTGCTATAATAAATGAATATGGATTTATAGAAACACCTTATAGAAAAATAGATCCAGAAACACATAAAGTAACAGATGAAATAGTTTATATGGCAGCTTATGATGAAGATGG
The DNA here is from genome assembly GCA_022799935.1 of Clostridia bacterium. Lineage (GTDB taxonomy): Bacteria > Bacillota > Clostridia > TANB77 > CAG-508 > JAAWPK01. Next base: position 13,105 of record JAAWPK010000017.1, on the reverse strand, counting down.
CCATATAGTAGCACAAGCAAATGAGCCAATAGGAGAAGATCGGAAAATTCATAAATAAAAAAATAAAAGTTAGATATTTGGATGAAGTAACAGAAGTATCAGCTGACAGAGTAGATTACATGGATGTATCTCCAAAACAATTAGTTTCAGTAGGTGCTGCAATGATACCATTCTTAGAGCATGATGACGCTAACCGTGCACTTATGGGTGCAAACATGCAGCGTCAAGCAGTTCCTCTAATGATAACAGACTCTCCAATAGTAGGAACAGGAATAGAATATAAAGCAGCAAAAGATTCTGGAATAATGATACTTGCAAAATCAGACGGAACAATAAAAAGAGTTACAGGAGATGAAATAGTACTAGAAACAACAAAAGGAAATATTGAAAATTATAAATTACGCAAATTTAAGAGAACAAATGGTGGAACTTGTATAAACCAAAAACCTATAGTTGTAAAAGGAGAAAAGGTTAAGGCTGGAGATGTTATAGCAGATGGACCTTCTACACAAAAACGGAGAAATGGCTCTTGGAAAGAATGTAATAATTGCCTTTACAACATGGGAAGGTTATAATTATGAGGACGCTATACTTCTAAGTGAAAATCTAGTTAAAGAAGATGTATATACATCTATTCATATAGAAGAATATGAATGTGACTGTCGTGATACAAAACTTGGTCCAGAAGAGATAACAAGGGACATACCAAATGTTGGAGAAGATGGACTAAGAGACTTAGATGAAAATGGAATAATAAGAATAGGAGCAGAGGTAAGACCAGGAGATATACTAGTTGGAAAAGTTACTCCAAAAGGAGAAACAGAGTTAACAGCAGAAGAAAGATTACTTCGTGCAATCTTTGGAGAAAAGGCAAGAGAAGTAAGAGACACATCACTTCGTGTACCACATGGAGAATCAGGAACAATTGTAGATGTAAAAGTATTTACAAGAGATAACTCAGATGAATTAGGTCCTGGTGTAAATCAAGTAATTAGATGTTATATAGCACAAAAAAGAAAGATATCTGTTGGAGATAAAATGGCTGGTCGTCACGGAAATAAAGGTGTAGTATCAAGAATATTACCAGTTGAAGATATGCCATTTATGCCAGATGGTACTCCAGTAGATGTAGTATTAAACCCACTAGGTGTTCCTTCTCGTATGAACTTAGGTCAGGTTTTAGAAGTACACTTAGGAGGAGCTGCAAAAGCATTAGGATTTAAGATAGCAACACCAGTATTTGATGGTGCAACAGAAGAAGAAATTGTTGAATTATTAGAAAAAGCTGGAAAGAATCCAAATGGAAAAACAATACTTTATGATGGAAGAACAGGAGAACCATTTGATAAGCCAATCACAGTTGGTGTTATGTATATGTTAAAACTTCACCACTTAGTAGATGACAAAATCCATGCTCGTTCAACTGGACCATACTCATTAGTAACACAACAACCTCTTGGAGGAAAAGCACAATTTGGTGGACAGAGATTTGGAGAGATGGAAGTTTGGGCATTAGAGGCATATGGTGCATCACATACACTTCAAGAAATGTTAACAGTAAAATCAGATGATGTAGTTGGAAGAATCAAAACATATGAGGCAATTGTAAAAGGAGAGAATATTCCTGAACCAGGAGTACCAGCAGGATTTAAAGTATTAATAAAAGAACTTCAAAGTTTAGGTTTAGATGTAAGACTATATTCTCAGGATAATAAAGAACTAGAGCTTAAAGAAAACATAGAAGAAGGAATAGATTTCAACTTAGAAAGAGAACAAAAAGAGAAAATGCAAGAAATAGTAGAAAGTGAACTTGATGATGGATATGAAGAAGAAACATTAGAAGATGAAGAACTTATAGACGAAGATGAAATCTATGATGATGAAGATGTTATTGATGAAGATGAAATCTTAGACGAAGAAATTTTTGATAATGATTTGGCTGAGGATAATATTGAAAATGACAATGATATAATTGAATAATGAAAGCTTAAGGTGAAAGAGGACTTAAATTAAAACAAAAAGGAATTGTTCGAGCGATGTATTAAAATTTAAGTCCTAAAAGCCACTTAGAAATTTTTGTAGGGGGTCTAATATTAGTGGACGAATTAGAATTGTTTGATAAATTAAAAATAGGACTTGCATCTGATGAAAAAATAAGAGAATGGTCAAAAGGCGAAGTAAAAAAGCCAGAAACAATCAATTATAGAACATTAAAGCCAGAAAAAGACGGATTATTCTGTGAAAGAATATTTGGACCAATAAAAGATTGGGAATGTCACTGTGGTAAATATAAAAGAGTTAGATATAAAGGAATTGTTTGTGATAGATGTGGAGTAGAAGTAACAAAAGCAAAAGTAAGAAGAGAAAGAATGGGACATATAGAACTTGCCGCACCTGTTGCTCACATTTGGTATTTTAAAGGAATACCAAGTAGAATAGCACTTCTACTTGATATATCTCCAAGAAGCATAGAAAAAGTAATATATTTTGCTTCATATATAGTTACAGACAAAGGAACTTCTGGATTAATAAAAGGTCAAGTATTAAACGAGAAAGAATATGGAGAAGCAGTTGAAAAATATGGTAGAGGAACTTTTAAAGCAGAAATGGGAGCTTCTGCTATCAGAAAACTACTAGAAGAAATTGACCTAGAAAAACTTGCAAGCAAAATAAAAAAAGAAATAACAAAATCAAGTGAACAAAAAAGAATAAAATTAGCAAAAAGATTAGATACAGTAGAATCATTTAGATTATCTGGAAACAGACCAGAATGGACAATAATAAATGTTGTACCAGTAATCCCACCAGACTTAAGACCAATGGTACAATTAGATGGTGGAAGATTTGCAACATCAGACTTAAATGACTTATATAGAAGAGTAATAAACAGAAATAACAGACTAAGAAGATTACTAGAACTAGGAGCACCAGAAATCATTGTAAGAAATGAAAAAAGAATGCTTCAAGAATCAGTAGATGCTTTAATAGACAATGGTAGAAGAGGAAGACCAGTAACAGGAGCTGGAAATAGACCTTTAAAATCATTATCAGACTTACTAAAAGGAAAACAAGGTAGATTTAGACAAAACTTACTAGGAAAGAGAGTTGACTACTCTGGTCGTTCAGTTATCGTAGTAGGACCAGAACTAAAAATATATCAATGTGGTCTACCAAAAGAAATGGCAGTAGAACTATTTAAACCATTTGTTATGAAAGAACTTGTAAAAAGAGGATTAGCACATAATATTAAAAATGCAAAAAGAATGGTAGAAAGATTAAGACCAGAAGTATGGGATATTCTAGAAGAAGTTATAAAAGATCATCCAGTACTTCTAAACCGTGCTCCAACACTTCATAGACTAGGTATTCAAGCATTTGAACCAGTATTAGTAGAAGGAAGAGCAATAAAATTACATCCATTAGTATGTACAGCATTTAATGCCGACTTCGATGGAGACCAAATGGCTGTCCATGTTCCATTATCTCCAGAAGCACAAGCAGAAGCTAGATATTTAATGCTTTCAGTAAATAACTTGCTTAAACCACAAGATGGAAAGCCAGTTACAGTTCCAACACAAGATATGATACTTGGAAGCTATTATCTAACAATGCAAGTTGATGGTGAAAAAGGAGAAGGAACATATTTTAAAGATGAAGAAGAAGCTTTACTTGCTTATCAAAATGGTGACCTAGAATTACATGCAAAAGTATGGATCAGAAGAAGCAAAGAAATAAATGGAGAAATAAAAACACAAAAAGTTGAAACAACAGTTGGAAGAGTAATCTATAACCAAGGAATACCACAAGACTTAGGATTTGTTGACAGAAGCAAAGAAGAAAACTTATTTAAACTAGAAATAGACTTCCCAGTTATCAAGAAAAACTTAGGAACAATAGTTGCAAAATGTATAAATAAACACGGATTTAGCGAAACAGCAGAAGTATTAGACTATATCAAAGCTATTGGATATAAATACTCAACAAAAGGAGCTATCACAGTTTCAGTTGCTGATGTAAGTGTTCCAGAATCTAAAAAAGAAATTTTAGCAAAAGCTGAAGAAGAAGTAGACAATGTAACAAAACAATATAAAAGAGGATTAATAACAAATGAAGAAAGATATTTATCTACAATCAAAATATGGGAAAAAGTTACAGATGATGTAACAGAAGCTATGAAAGATAACTTTGATGAGTTAAACCCAATATACATGATGGCTCAATCAGGAGCAAGACGGAAATATGAACCAATTAAGACAAATCGCTGGTATGCGTGGACTTATGGCAAATACTTCAGGAAAAACAGTAGAAATTCCAATTAAATCATGCTTCAGAGAAGGTCTTGATGCACTAGAATATTTCATATCTTCACATGGTGCTAGAAAAGGTTTAGCAGATACAGCTTTAAGAACAGCCGACTCTGGATACTTAACAAGAAGACTTGTAGATGTAAGCCAAGACATCATAGTAAGAGAAGAAGACTGTGGAACACATGAAGGAATAATTGTAGAAGACATAAAAGATGGTAACCAAATAATAGAAAAATTACAAGAAAGACTAGAAGGAAGATACCCATTAGAAGACATCAAACATCCAGAAACTGGAGAAATAATAGTAGACAAAGATACAATGATAGATGATGAAATAGCAAAAAGAATTGTTGACAGTGGTATAACAACTGTAAATGTTCGTTCATCATTAACATGTAGAACAAAGCATGGTGTATGTAGTAAATGTTACGGTATGGGACTTGCAACAAGAACAAAAGTAAATATTGGTGAAGCAGTTGGAATAATTGCAGCACAATCAATAGGAGAACCTGGTACACAGCTTACAATGCGTACATTCCACATGGGAGGTGTCGCAGGAGGAGATATTACACAAGGTCTTCCTAGAGTTGAAGAGTTATTTGAAGCTAGAAAGCCAAAGGGACTTGCAATAATTTCTGAAATAGCAGGAAAAGTAAAAATAAAAGAAGAAGGAAATAAAAAAGAAGTAATAGTAACATCAAAAGGAGATAGTAAGACATATACAATACCATTTGGTGCAAAGATGAGAGTAAAAGAAGGAGACGAAATAGAACCAGGAGCACAATTAATAGAAGGTTCTGTAAATCCAAATGAAATACTTGTAATAAATGGACCAGAAGGTGTTTATAATTATCTTATTCAAGAAGTTCAAAAGGTATATAGAAACCAAGGTGTTGATATCAATGATAAACACATTGAAGTAATTGGAAGACAAATGCTTAAGAGAGTAAGAGTAGAAGACCCAGGAGATACAGGACTATTTAGTGCATCATTAGTTGATATGTATGAATTTGAAGAAATAAATAATGAAACAGTAGCAAATGGTGGAAAACCAGCAACAGGACATAGGTCATTACTAGGAATAACAAAAGCTTCTCTTGCAACAGAAAGTTTCCTATCAGCAGCTTCATTCCAAGAGACAACAAAAGTATTAACAGAAGCAGCAATAAAAGGAAAGACAGATCCATTAATAGGATTAAAAGAAAATGTAATAATAGGAAAATTAATACCAGCAGGAACAGGACTTTCACAATATAAAGACATAAAAATAAATACAGAAAAAATAGAAGAAGTTCCAGAAGAATATAAAACAAATATAGTAGGATAAACAAAAAATCCTTAAGAGCAAAAGCTCTTAAGGATTTTTTTACATTTTACTTTGTTTTATATAAATAATGTGATAAAATATATCATATTATAATTCTATGGAGGATTTTATGAGAGAAATAAAAGTAAAAGACATAATAGAAATTTGTAATGCCACATTAGTATGTGGAAACGAACAAGAAATAGTAAAAAATTTAAAAAAGGATACAAGAGAAATACAAAAAGGAGATACCTATGTAGGAATACAAGGAGAAAACTTTAATGGTAGTATGTTTTTTGAAAAAGCAATTGAAAATGGTGCAAAAATATGTATTTTAGATGATATAGAAATAAAAAAAGAAATTATAGAAAAATATAAAGATATAGCAATTATAAAAGTAAAAGATACAATAGAAGCAATGCAAAAACTTGCAAAAGTAAAAAGGGAAAGCTATGACATACCAGTTATTGGAATAACAGGAAGTGTTGGAAAAACCAGTACCAAAGACATTATAGCCTCTGTAATGAGCAAAAAATATAATACATTAAAAACAGCTGGAAATTATAATAATCATATAGGTCTTCCTTTAACAATATTGAGCTTAGAAAATCAAACAGCAGCTGTAATAGAAATGGGAATGAACCATAAAGGAGAAATAGCAAATCTTACAAAAATTGCAAGACCAACAATGTCTGTTATTACAAATATACGGAATGTCACATATAGGAGACTTAGGATCAAGAGAAAACATATTAAAAGCAAAACTTGAAATATTAGAAGGAATGGAAAAGGAGGCTCCATTAATAATAAATAATGACAATGATATGCTACATAATTGGTATTTAGAAAATAAAGAAGAAAGAAAAATTATAACATATGGAATAGAAAATAAAAGTGATGTAATGGCTAAAAATATCATATCAGATGAAAATGGAAGCAGATTTGAAGTGACTTTTCAAGAAAAAACATATAATATAGAAATACCAGTTCGGAGGAAAGCACTTTGTAATAAATAGTTTGGCAGCAATTTGTGTAGGAATAGAAAATGATATATCTATAGAAAAAATAGCAGAAGGGATAAAAGAATTTGAGCTTACCCAAAAAAGAATGGAGATAAAAAAAGGCATAAATAATTCAATAATAATAAATGATTGTTATAATGCAAATGATGAGTCTATGACTGCTGCAATAGAATATTTAGGAACACTTAAAGTAAAAAGAAAAATAGTTGTACTTGGAGATATGCTAGAGCTTGGTGCATTTGAAAAAGAGCTACATGAAAAAGTAGGAAAAGAGATATATAAAAACCAAATAGATATAATTATGTGTCAGGGAGAGGCTTCAAAATACATTACTAATAAAGTAAAAGAATTAGGAATGAAAGAAGTATACCAATTTGAAACTAAAGAAGAACTAATAGAAAAGCTAAAACATATAATTCAAAAAGATGACTATATTTTAATTAAGGCATCACATGGAATGCACTTTGAAGACATTACAGAAGCTATTGAAAATAAAGAATAAAAAGGAGAGAGAAGTTTATGAAAATTGCTGTTATTTTTGGAGGAATGTCAACAGAACATGATGTATCTGTTGTATCAGGGACATCTGTTTTAAAAAATCTAGATAAGGAAAAATATGAAATATTACCAATATATATTAATAGAGAAGGAAACTTTTATGAATATACAAAAGATATAAGGAAAATAGAAGTTTTAGAAATAGGAACAGAAATAAATGAACTAAAAAAGATAGATAATATAATAGAAATATTAAAAGAGCAAGATGTTGTATTTCCAGTGTTACATGGACTTTTTGGAGAGGATCGGAACAATACAAGGAATGCTTGAAATGCTAAAAGTTCCTTATGTAGGTTGTAAAGTTTTAGCATCAAGTATAGCAATGGATAAAGTATATACAAAAGTTGTTGTAGATAAAACTGGAATAAAACAAGCCAAATCAGAATATATAAGAAGATTTAATGACAAATACATATACATAGATAAGAGTTTTAATGAAAAAATATGTGAATTAAATGAGATATGTGAAATTCTAGAAAAAAGCTTAAAATATCCAATGTTTATAAAACCTTCAAATTCAGGATCAAGTGTAGGAGTGAAAAAAGCAGTAAATAGAGAAGCTTTAGAAGAAGCCATAAAATTTGCAAGTAGTTTCGATAAAAAAATATTAATAGAACAAGAAATTAGAGGACATGAAGTAGAATGTGCTGTACTTGGAAATGAGGAAGTTATATCTTCAAATGTAGGAGAAATAAAATCAGCAGATGAATTTTATGATTTTGATTCAAAATATAAAAATAGTGAATCAAAAACAATAATTCCAGCAGAAATTCCAGAAGAAAAACAAAATGAAATAAGAGAAAAAGCTATAAAGATATTTAAAGCAATAGATGGAAAAGGAATGTCTAGAGTAGATTTCTTCGTAGAATATGAGACAAATGAAGTATATTTTAACGAAATAAATACAATTCCAGGATTTACACAAATTAGTATGTATCCAAAGATGATTGAAAGTTCAGGAATAAAATATAGCAAATTATTAGATAAACTAATTGAACTTGCGACACAAAAATGATATAATAATTGCACCATGAATATGGAGGATGTTAAATGATATTTAAAGACTATTATAAAATACTAGGATTAGAAACAAATAGAGTAAGTATAGAGGAAATAAAAATTAAGTTTAGAGAACAAGCCAAGAAGTATCACCCTGATTTAAATGAAGATAAGGAAGCAACAGAAGAAAGATTTAAAGATATAAATGAGGCTTATAGAATATTGTCAAATCCAGCTAGTCGTAGAAAATACGACAGAAGCTGGAATAGTAATATTGGAAAAAAGAAAAATAAAGAGCAAAATGGTAAAAATATAAATTCAAGTGATACAGTATTTGGAGAAGTTATAAATATGTTTTTTGGAGCAAAAAAGGATAAAGAAGAAATAAAACCTAAAAATAAGAAAAATCAGGTTAAGGGAGAAAATGTAGAAACAGGAATAAATGTAAGTATAGAAGAGGCATTTTTTGGGTGTACTAAAAAAATATCATTAAGAGCCATGGATCGGAAAAATGAAAAGCTTTAGTGTTAAAATTCCAGCAGGAATTAGAAGTGATGAAAAGATAAGACTAATGGGACAAGGTAAGAAGCGGAGAAAATGGTGGAAAAAATGGTGATTTACTTATAAAAATAAATATAGACCAAAGTGAAAAATTTAAGTTAGAGGGAATAAACATACATACAGACTTAAAATTAGCACCATGGGAAGCAGCGCTAGGAGCAAGAGTTAAAGTAAACGGAATAGATGGAGAAGAAACTGTATATGTGCAAAAAGGAATACAAAGTGGAGAAAGGATAAAATTAGCACAAAAAGGTTATAAAGATGGAAAAGGCGGAAGAGGAGACCTAATTGCAGATGTAAAAATTATGGTACCTAAAAATTTAAATGAAGATGAGATAGAATTATATGAAAAACTAAAAGAATTATCAGATTTCAAACCTAGATAAATAGAAGGATACAACCTTGACAAATATTTGAAAATAATGTATAATTATGTTTAGTGAATAAAAAAATTACTAAAGATTAAGCTATTAATAATTTTGGAAAGAGGTGCTTTTATGGAAATAGTGCAAGGAAAACACTTTAGCATAACAGATCCAAAAGGTATAAATACAGTAATATATCAAGTAAATAAAACAGAAAAAGAATATTTAAAAGAATTTCCTAAATATACAGTTGAAAGATTAGATTGTACAGCAGAATTAAGAGGTGATTCAACAAGAAAAACATACTTTGTTGATGAACCATCACCAGATGGAAATCAACTTGTAATACTTTCTTTTGGTAAAGAAAAAGTTGTAATAAATATGGGAATTTTACTTGGAGATGAGGTAAAAATAACAAAAAAACCAGCTCCATTTAAATTTGATACATTATATTCAGAAAATTCTGATGAATACAAAGAATTTAACTATACACCAAGCTTTAAAAGGTCAATATCAATAATAGACCCAGATACAGCAGAAGAGGTAAAGCCTATTTTATACTTTGATGAAAAAACAAATGAAGTAAAAGGAAAATGTAAATTGAAACCATATAAATCTTATTTCGCTTTTGAAATAAGAGAGAACTAGGAGGAATAGAACATGGCAGAAAATAAGAAGAGAAAAATGAAACCAGCTGGAAAAAATGATGAATTTGATTTAACATATACACACTTTGCTGCAGCAAAACAAAGACCTGAAATATTAACAGGAGATGGGGAAAGATTTGATAATGTAGAATTATTAAAAACTTTAGGTTTTTCTGAGAATGAACAAGGAGTACTTGCTTTAAAAACAGCTGATTATGAAGCTGAAATAAGTGAAACAGGAGAAATAATTAGAAGAAAAAAAGACGGAAGAGTATTAACAGAAAGTAAAAAAGCAAAAGAAGAAGATGAAAGATAGTAATATTACAAAAGAGTAGGTGGAGATATGCATTATAAAATAGAAGGAGCAATAAGGAGAAATAAAGGAAGATTCATAATATTTGCAGTATTATGGCTAATCATGGCTATAGTATTAGTTGCACCATTGGCTTGTGCGGTACATATCGCATCAGCAGATGGTGTATTTGATTTTGGAAAATGTATAACAGAAATTGTATCAGTATATTCAAATTTCGGAGATACAATTCGGAAGGTTTGGAGAATATATACCAGAATTCTTTAGTGTTTTATGGAAATGTACATTAATATATTCAGTATTTATGTTTATAGGATTCTTTAAAACAGCACCAAAAAATGAATATACAGATATTGAGCAAGGTTCAAGTGATTGGGCAACAGGAGGAGAACAATATAAAGTATTAAGTAAAAATAAAGGAATAATACTTGCAGAACATAACTATCTTCCAACAGATAAAAGAGGAAATGTAAATGTACTAGTAGTTGGACGGATCTGGATCTGGTAAATCTGCATCATTTTCTATACCAAATGCTTGTCAAATGTTAGGTTCATACATATTTACAGACCCTAAAGGAGAACTTTATGATAAAACAGCAGGATTTTTACAACGAAATGGTTATGAAATAAAAGTATTAAATTTAGTAAGACCACAAAACAGTGATGGATATAATCCTCTTATGCATATATCATCTGAATTAGATGTAGATGTTATAGCAAATACAATAGTAAAAGGACAAAAATCAGAAAGTGGATCAGATCCATATTGGGATGATATGGCCGAAATGTTATTAAAAGCACTAATATATTATTTAATAGCAACAAGACCAGAAGAAGAACAAAATCTAGCTAGCTGTGCAGAACTTGTTAGAGCAGCTAATACAAGTGGTGGAAGCAACTTACTTACAGAACTCATCAATCAACTTCCATATGATCACCCTGCTAGAATGTATTATAAATCAATAGAAATAGCACCAGAAAAAACATATGGATCTATACTAAGTTCACTTCAATCAAAACTTGGAAAATTTGACTCAAAAGAAATAGCAGAGCTTACATCAACAGATACAATAGATTTTGAAGAAATAGGAAGAAAGAAGACAGCAGTATATGTAATATCTTCAGATACACATACAGCTTATGACTTCTTACTTACAATATTCTTTGCACAAATGATACAACAATTATATGATTTTGCAGATTTAAGTGGTGGAGCACTTCCTGTACCAGCATTCTTTATACTAGATGAGTTTGCAAACATAGGAAAAGTACCAGACTTTGATAAAAAGATATCAACAAGTAGAAGTAGAAAAATACAATTTAGTGTTATACTTCAAAACTTAGACCAGCTAGAAGCAGTATATGAAAAATCATATGAAACTATAATCCGGTAACTGTGATACACATGTATTTTTAGGAAGTAATTCACAAAAAACAGTAGAATATTTTTCTAAAGCATTAGGAGAGAAAACAGTTTCAAGAGATAGTATATCAGTAAATAAAGATAGACAAAACTGGATGCAAGGAAGAAGTATATCAGATCAAATAAATGCAAGAGCACTTCTTACACCAGATGAACTTAGAAGATTTGACAATGATTATTGCATAATCTTTGAAAAAGGAGTAAGACCAGTAAAAGCAAGAAAATATTATTACTTTACAAAACCAGAGGCAAGAAGACTTGCTGAATTCACACTAAGTCATAATGATTCAAGAGATATAGACAAAGGAGCATGGAGAAAATATAATCCATATAACCCATATGTACCAGAAAGTGAAAAGAAACCTGTTCAAGATTTAAAAGTAGAAAGTTTGGACGATTTGTTTGAAGAAGATAAAAAAGAAGAGCCAGCACCAGTACTTCCACAAGAAGTAAAGAAGGAAGTAAAAAAAGAACCTGAGAAAGAAGAACAAAGTGAATTAGACTTACAAAAAGAATTAGAAGCAAAATTTGATGAACTATTTGGACCAGTAGATGAAAGTTAAAAGAGAGCACCGCATGGTGCTCTTTTAGTATATAAAATTTAAGAAAATTTGTTCTGTTCGCTTGTATTTTAAAAAATAATGTTATATAGTAATATGCATAGGAAATGAGAATAAGCAGATGTAGTTTCTCCATTTCTAATTTAATATTATAATTCAAAAATTAAAAAAGTCAAAATTTTAAGATTTGGGAGAAAAAATATGAGATTTGTGCATATAGCAGATGTTCATTTGGACATACCATTTACAACATTAGAAGGAAAAAAATTATCAGAAAAAAGAAGACTAGAACAGAGAAGTGCTGTAAAAAGAGTAATAGAATATATAAGAGAAAATAGAATTCCATATTTATTTATATGTGGAGACTTTTATGAGCAAGAATATGTAAAAATGTCTACAATAGAATATATAAATAAATTGTTTGAGACTATACCTGAAACAAAAATATATATTGTACCAGGAAATCATGACCCATACATAAAAAACTCATATTATACTAAATATAATTTTGCACCAAATGTAAAAATATTTAAAGAAGACATAGAGAAAATTGAAGATGGTAATATTAATATATATGGATATGGATTCGAAGATTTTTATATGAAGAACTCTAAACATCAAGATATTAAAATAGAAGATAAAAATAAAACAAATATACTACTCACACACGGAGAATTAGACGGAAGTGAAAATTCAGAGAATTTATATAATCCACTATCTAAAACATATTTAAAAAGCTTAGGATTTGATTATATAGCTTTGGGGCATATTCATAAAAATTCATATAACGAAGAAGAAAATCAAAGAATAGTATATCCTGGTTCTTTAGTTTCACTTGGGTTTGATGAACTTGGAAAACACGGAATGGTTGTACGGAGATATAGATGAGATAACAAAAGACATAAAATTAGAATTTATACCAATAGATGATAAAGAATTTATAGAAAAAGAAATTAATATAACAAATATTTTAAGTACAGAAGAACTAATAGAAAACATAAATGATAAAATTTATGATGAAAACAAATATATTAAAATAATACT
>JAAWPK010000016.1 GCA_022799935.1 Clostridia bacterium | reverse complement strand
AACGGGCCATTGGTGAGCTATCCGCGACTCGAACGCGGGACAACTTGATTAAAAGTCAAGTGCTCTACCACCTGAGCTAATAGCCCATGTCACCAATTTTACATATATATAAATGGTTGTTAAAGAAACAACCGCTTATATATATTACTACAATTTTATTAAAATGTCAACTATTTTTGTAAATTTTATAATTTTTTCTTATGTTTTATTTATTAAGTGCTGTAATTATTTCTTCAACATCTATACCATGTACACTACAAGCTTCTTCTATTGTCTCTGCTTGAGAAGCTGGACAACCTAAGCAATGCATTCCTGCATTTAAAAGTACTTCTGCCTTTTCTGGTGCTTTTTCTAATAATTCTCCTATTGTCATATCTTTATTTATTTGCATCTATCTTACCTCCTAAAATTAACCTTTATAGATATATTTTAACATATTTTTTAAAAAATGTATAGACAAATTGAAATTTTTGTTATATTATATTTTTTGTAAATGATGATTTACATTTTTTAAGGTGGTGATTTTTATAAGTCATTTAGTAAATCTATTCTTCATTTCTTTTATTATAAATCTTTTTATTACTTTTTATTCTACATATTTAATACTAGACAATTTTATTTTTAAAAATTTAAACAAATCGAATTTAAATATTCCCAAATTTTAATTAAATATTTCCGGAGGTACCTATCTTATGTTTGTTGACACTTTTATTAAAAGAATTCTCTTTAATTTTGTGCTTTTAATTATTCTCTTTATTTTTTATTTTAAACTTTTTTATAGTATTTATGTTTCAGATACAATTATATTTTCATTTGCAGTTCATCCTTTTAATCTATGTGAAAAGTTTCCAATTTTATGGTTTTATATTAAACTTCTATATATTCCCATAACTATCATTTCATCTATTATTTGTATCAACATTCTATATTCTTTCATCTTTCGTTATAAGAAAACTAAAAAGTCTAAAAAAGGTAAGATTTCATCTGATTTATATATAAAGATTTTTAATGAAGAAAATGATTATCTTATTATTCCTGAAGCTGGGCTTTACCAAAATTTTTTAATAACTGGTACTATTGGTTCTGGAAAAACAAGTTCTATTATGTATCCTTTCTCTAAACAATTAATTAAATATAGCTGTGATAATTCGGAAAATAAGCTAGGAATGCTAATTTTAGATGTAAAAGGTAATTATTACTCTCAAGTAAAAAAATATGCTAATTTTTATAATAGAAGTGATGATTTAATAGTTATTGAAATCCGGTCGGAAATATTAAATATAATCCTCTTGATAAACCTAATTTAAAACCAAGTGTACTAGCAGATAGATTAAAAACTATCTTGACTCTTTTTTCTAAGAATAACAGTGAAAGCTATTGGTTAGATAAAGCTTCACAAATTTTGACTGAATGTATAAAATTCTGTAGATTATATAACGATGGATATGTTACTTTTTTAGAATTACATAGATTAGTTACAATTCCTGATTATTATACAGATAAAATCAAATTTCTAAGAGAAAAATTTTTATCTGGCAAATTTTCAACTGTAAATATACATGACTTATTGTCCTCTATTGAGTTTTTTGAAAAGGAATTTAACTCTCTAGATAGTAGAACTTCTGCTATTTTAAAATCTGAAATTACTAGAATTACATGTTCTTTTGTTTCTGATTATGATATTCTAAATATTTTTTCTCCAAAAAAAGAGGAAATTAATTTCTTTGGCTTTGAAGATGTTGTAAATAAAGGAAAAATCGTTGTTTTAAATATGAATATTTCTGAATACAACAATCTTTCAAAAATAATTGCAGCATATCTAAAACTTGATTTTCAAACAGAAGTAATGTCAAGACTTGCTAAAGATCCAAAAAATATTAGAAGTGTTTGTTTTATAAGTGATGAATATCACGAATATATAACTGATACTGATGCTAACTTTTTCTCTCAGTCTCGAGAAGCAAAATGTATAAATATTGTTGCAACTCAAAGTTATACTTCTCTTCTTAATTCTATAAATAATCAATATACAGTAAAAGTTATTATTCAAAATCTAATAAATAAGTTCTGGTTTAGAACTGATGATACATTTACTATTGAAGACGCTCAAAAACAACTTGGAAAAGAAGAAAAGCAAAAATATTCTCAAAGTATTTCTGAAAGTTCAAAGAATTTAAAATCTTCTTATTTATCTAATATTCTAAGCTTTGAGAAGCCTAATTATTCAGAAAGTGTTAATTCATACACTCAGTTTGATTTTATTTTTGATACTAACTTTTTCACTCAAAGATTAGATACTTTTAATTGTCTTGCTTTTTTATCTACTGGCAAACAAATTTTACCACCACAAAAATTAAAATTAATTCCTTATTTTATCATTGATAAGGATATATAAATCATCGTTATAAATCTTTAGGAGGTATTCTATGAAAAAATTTCTTTATTATTCTTTATTTGTTATTTTTATTTTTGTTATAATAATCTTTTCTTTTGGTTCCAATTCTTTTGCAGCTTATCCTAAGCTTGTAAATAGGATTTTATCTGCTTTTGAAAATATAAAGGGATATCTTATTGCACTTGCAACTCCTGTTGCTGCTGTTGCAATTGCTTCTGGTTTCTTAATGCAAAAGTTTAGCTTCGGAGATGAGGAAAGAATTAGAAATGGTAAGAAGTTAATTAGAACTTCAGTTATTTCTTATACTTTCATATTGACTTTAGATTTAGTTATAAATCTAATCCAAACTTTAATTACTTAAATTTTTCATTGGAGGTTTTTATTTTGAATCCCACATCTACCACTATAATAGACACTATTACTCAAATTTTTAACAGTATGTTTTCTTCTATTGATAGTTCTATTTATTCAGCTTTAGATAAAATTACATTTATTAATACAAGTATTATAGATTCTACATATCTTGAAAAATTACTTGGTTCATCATCTTCTTCTGGTATTTTATTAATTGCAAATAGCTTACTTATAGGCTTTATTCTGTATTTTACTATAAGGCATTTACTTTCCAATTTTTCAATTACTTCATCTCAAAATCCATATCAATTTTTCATAAAAATTATTTTTGTAGGTATTTGTATGAATAGTAGTTTTTTTATATGTGAACAAATCATTAATTTAAATAACCTTATTTCATCAGCAATTAGAGAAATTGGAAGTAATTTTTTAGATACTAATATATGTTTTTCAAACCTTATTAATACTTTAAATTTAGTAGTATCAGCAGAAGAAAATCATCAAACTATTTTTTCAATTGATGGAATTATTAAAACTGTTGTATCTGTTGGATTTTTAAATTTAATTTTTATGTATTCTATAAGATATATTCTAATTAAAGTTTTTATACTGATTTCTCCATTTGCTATTCTTTGTACTTCTATGCCTTCTACTTTTAGTTTTTTCAAATCTTGGTTAAAGTGTTTTATTTCTCTTCTTTTTGTTGAAATTTTTTCTTCGCTTATTTTAATTATTATGTTTTCTATAGAATATAGCGTCTCTGATGTTATTTCTAAACTTTTATTTGTAGGTTCTGTATTTGCATTAATGAAAGCTAATAATTATGTAAAAGAATTTCTGCGGAGGAATTAGCCTAGATGTTCAGAATTCTATGGGGTCTTTAAGAGGTTTTACAAAATTTAGATAAAGGAGGTATATATTTGAAGTTTATTATTCCACAAAACTATGATTTTTCTTCTAAATTATTTGGCTTTATAGATTACTCAACTGCCTTTTTTAACATAGTTTGGTATATATTTATTTTTTGTATAGTTAATTTTGTATTTTCTTCTATGTTTTTTAAAATCTTTGCTTTTATTATATTATGCTTTCCTGTACTTCTTTTTAGTCTAATTGGTTTTAATCATGAGAATATTTTATATGTATTTTTATATATTTTTAAATTTATATTTAGCCAAAAAATATATTTATATAAATAGAATTTACCTTGTTTTTTTCGTCATAAAATGATATAATTTTTATGTCTTAAACTTAAATTTAAGAGATAAATAAAGGGGTGATATTATGAAATTAGAACAAAGTGATGAATCTTATCTATTTTCCACAACAAGTATACCAGATGTATTTTTCTCTGAATATTTATCTCAATCATCAGGAGATTTCATTAAGGTTTATTTATATCTTGTTTATCTTTCAAAGTATAATAAAGATGTAAAATTAAATGATTTATCCAAAAGATTATCTCTTACATTTCCAATTATTCAAGAAGCAATAGCTTATTGGGAAGCTATTGGTGTTATTACTAAAAAAGGTACAGGATTTGTTATAAATAATCTTCAAGAAATAGAATTACATAAACTATATAAACCTAAAGTGGAACTTTCAACTGAAGATATCGATAGAAATGAAAAAAATAAATTTAGAGCAAGTTCAATTGATACTATAAATAATTCTTTCTTTAAAGGACTTATGACTGAATTTTGGTATATGAAAATTGGACTTTGGTTTGATAAATATGGTTTTGATGAACAAGTTATGGTTGCATTATTTAGCTACTGTTATAATCGTTTTGCTATGCATGAAAAGTATATGCAGGCAGTTGCTGATACATGGTTCAAAAATAATGTAAAGACATTTAGCGATTTAGAGTTGTTTTTCCAAAAGCAACAAGAATCTCAAAAAATTCAAAATTCTATTCAGAAAAAACTTCGTATGACAAGACCGCTTACAGAATTTGAACAAGGATATATTGAAAAATGGACAGTTGATTATGGTTATCCTTTAGATGTTATAAATATTGCTTTAAAAAGGACTACCGCTAGAGCTAACTTTTCATTTGATTCTCTTGATAGAGAAATTTCTGATTGGCATGATAGAAGTTTAAAAACTTGTGATGAAATTCAAAACTTTATAGTAGAATCAAAAAATCAAATGAAAAATAAAAAAGAATTAGAGAAGAAAGTTAAAAATGCTAATTTTGAACAAAGACAATATGACAATTTAGACAAGCTTTATGCTAATAATTAATTTGGAGGTTTATCTTGAATAACGCTACTTTAAACACTTTATTAAGAGAATATGACAAAAAAAAATTTAATGCTGAAATGAATTTCGAAAAAGAAAAAAACAATTTTTATAAAACTCATCCTGAACTTCAAATTTTAAATGATAATCTAAATTCTACTGCATTAGCTATTTCTAAAGCTATACTTAACAATGATTCTGATTTAACAGAAAAGCTAAAATCTAATTTTGAAAAATTGAAATTAGAAAAAGAGTCACTTTTAAGCACTCTAGAAATACCTCTGCAAGCAAAAGAACCATTGTATGAGTGCAAAGTTTGCAAAGATACAGGTTATACGATTTCAGATGATAATAAATCTGTACTTTGTAATTGTATAAAACAGAAAATTTTTGATATCGAATTTAATAAATCTAATATAGGAAATCTTGAAAAAGAAAATTTTGGAACATTTGATTTCTCTTTATATTCAGATGAGATCAATGAAGAAAAGTTTAATTCGAAGATTTCTCCAAAACAAAATATATTAGCTATTAAAAATTTAGCTTTAAATTTTATAAATAACTTTGATAATCCTAATGAAAAAAATTTATTATTTACAGGAAATACTGGACTTGGCAAAACATTTCTTTCAAATTGCATTGCAAAAGAAATGTTAGATAGGAAAAAAACTGTCCTTTATCAAACTGCTCCTATTATGCTAGATAGTATAGTTGACTATAGATTCGGAAAGTCTGATCTAAAACAAGTTTATGATAATATTATTAATGTGGATTTATTGGTTATTGATGATCTTGGTGCAGAATCTTTAAATGCTATGAAACTTTCTGAATTATTTAATATAATAAATGCAAGATTGCTTTTTCAAAATGATATAGTTAAAAAGACTATTATATCTACTAACTTAAATATGAGAAATTTGTTTGAAACTTATAGCGAAAGAATCTTCTCAAGACTTGCCTCATATTACAATATTTGTAGATTTTTTGGTGATGATATAAGACTTAAAGAAAAGTTAAAAAAATAGAGATTAGATATATGTGTAAAGTAATAAACTACTTTACACATAATTTTTTTATGTCTATTGCACAATTTAACATAATTTTTAATATACTAAACTAAGGCATATTGATGGGAGGACATATGATTATGAAAGAAATTTTAAAAGTTAATAATATTAAGAAAACTTATCAATCAAAAAATGGAGAAATAAATGCTATTAACGGAATTAGTTTTTCTGCAAATGAAGGAGAATTTATTAGTATTATTGGTCCTAGTCGGTTGTGGTAAATCAACTTTACTTTCTATTATTTCTGGTTTAGAAAAGAAAAACAGTGGAGAAATCTATATAGATAATGAACTTATATCTGGAATCTCTCCGAAAATAGGATATATGCTTCAAAGAGATAATCTTCTTGAATGGAGAAATATTTTAGATAATGTAATGTTTGGTTTAGAAATTAGACATATCAGGACAAAAGAAAATGAAAATTATGTTATAGAATTGTTAAAAAAATATGGGCTTTATGAATTCAAAGATAAATATCCTTCTGAACTATCTGGTGGTATGAGACAAAGAGCGGCACTTATAAGAACTCTTGGAATTAAACCTAAAATATTATTATTAGATGAAGCTTTTTCTGCTTTAGATTCTCAAACAAGAATGATGGTAACTAATGATATTTATTCGATTTTAAGAGCTGAAAATATTACAGCTATCATTGTAACACATGATATTTCAGAAAGTATCAGTATGTCAGACAGAGTTATTGTATTAACTACTAGACCTGCTAAAATAAAAAAGATTTACACCATTGATTTTGAAATACAAAATCATACACCTATTAACTGTCGAAAAAGCCCTAAATTTAGTGAATACTTTGATAGCTTATGGAAGGAGCTTGATATACATGCATGATAAATTCATATCTTTAGATAGAAAAAAGTACTTAAGAAAAATTAAAATGGATAAATTATTCGTTTTTTTTACTCAAATAGGAATTATTGCAGCATTCATTATTTTATGGGAAGTTCTAGCTAATCTAAAAGTTATTGATAGTTTTATTACAAGTAAACCAAGTAGGATATTTCAAACTTTTATGAACTTATCTTCTAATAATTTACTTATGCATTTAGGTGTTACTTTTTATGAAACTATCATAGGGTTTTTAAGTGGTACTATTTTAGGAATTCTTATAGCTATTATTTTATGGCTTTCAAAATTCTTATCAAAAGTTTTTGAACCATTTTTAGTAATTCTAAATAGCTTACCAAAGGTTGCTCTTCGGTCCTATTATAATTATTTGGGTTGGAGCTGGAACTAGCTCTATTATAGTTATGGCTCTTGCTATCTCTCTAATTGTAACTATATTAGAAAATCTAAATGGATTTTTAAATACAGATAAAGAAAAAATTAAAATGGCAAAGAGCTTTAATGCAAGTAATCTACAAATTTTAATGAAAATAGTTATTCCAGCTAATATTTCGTGTTTTATAAATTCTTTAAAAGTTAATATAGGATTGTCCTTAGTTGGTGTAATCTCTGGAGAATTTTTAGTTTCTAAAGCTGGTCTTCGGATATTTAATTGTATATGGAGGGCAAGTATTTCAATTAGATTTAGTTATGACAAGTGTTATCATACTTGGTATAATGGCTGCTGTTATGTATGAGAGTGTTGTACTCTTAGAAAAAATTATTTTAAAATCCCATAAAAAAGCTTAGGAGGTTAAAACTTTGAAAAAATTAATTGTTTCTCTTATTATTATTTTAATTATTATTATTATGGTAATAGGTGTTTTTACTATAAAGAATAAAAATTCATCACATTCTAATTTACAAACAATTAGATTAAGTGAAG
Organism: Clostridia bacterium; assembly: GCA_022799935.1. Lineage (GTDB taxonomy): Bacteria > Bacillota > Clostridia > TANB77 > CAG-508 > JAAWPK01. The sequence goes on along the minus strand of JAAWPK010000016.1, from coordinate 22,237 downwards.
TAACTCGTTCTATATTTTATGCACCTCAATATATTGCTTTAACTCAAGGTTTCTTTGAAGAACAAGGTTTAAATATAGAACTTACAACTGCTCAAGGTGCAGATAGTGTTATGACTTCTGTCTTGTCAAACCAAAGTGATATAGGTTTTGCAGGACCAGAAGCTTCAATATATGTCTATAATGAAGGAAAAGAAGATTATACAGAAGTTTTTGCTGGACTTACTAAAAGAGATGGTTCATTTTTAGTAAGCAGAAATGAAAATAAAAATTTTAAATGGACTGATGTAAAAGGAAGTACTATTATTCCTGGAAGAAAAGGCGGAGTTCCTTATATGACTTTACAATATGTTTTAAGAAAATACAATATAAATCCAGAAACAGATGTTATATTAGATGATAGTATAAGTTTTGATTTAATGGCAGGAGCATTTAGCTCAGGTAATGCTGATTATGTATCTTTATTTGAACCTACTGCTTCTTCTACTGAACTTGCAGGTAAAGGATATATTGTTTCATCTATTGGAGCTGAAACAGATGAAATTCCTTATACAGCTTATTTTGCTAAAAAAAGTTATATAGAAAAAAATAAAGATACTATCCAAAAATTTACAAATGCAATTTATAAAGGTCAAACTTGGATAAAAGAGCATTCTACAGAAGAAGTTGCAGACGCAATTATAGATTATTTCCCTAATACTGATAAGTCTCTTTTAATAACTGTTTTAAATAGATATAAGGAAATTGATGTCTGGTCTGAAACTCCTTATATTTCACAAGAAAGTTTTGATTTATTACAAACAATTATTAAGGATGCTGGAGAATTAAAAGAAAAAGCACCTTATGAAAAAATTATAAATAATGAATTTGCAAATGGTTTAGTTAAATAATTATATATAAAAAAGTAAGGAGTCCGTTTTTAAAGACTCCCTACTTTTTATTATTTTTCTTCTTCTGTGCTCTCTTCTTCTTCTGATATTTTTTCTATGCTTACAACTTTTCCTTCATTTGTTCTCATAAGTGTTACACCTTGTGTAGATCTTCCAAGTATACTTATTTCTGATACATTTATTCTTATTATTGTTCCAGTATCTGTTATAAGCATTATGTCATCATTTTCATTAACTAACTTTATTCCTATTACTTTTCCTGTTTTTGGAGTAATTTTGTATGTTATAACACCTTTTCCAGCTCTTGTTTGAACTCTATATTCATCAAGTTCTGTCCTTTTACCAAAACCATTTTCAGTAATTGCAAGTAATGTTTGTTTACTTCCTGTAACTATTGATTCCATTCCAATTACAACATCATCTTTATCTAGTTTTATTCCTATTACACCTTGTGATACTCTACCCATTGGTCTTACATCTTTTTCATCAAATGTTATACATTGTCCACCTTCAGTTACTAAAACTACATTATCTTCTCCATCTGTAAGTCTTACAGCTATTAATTCATCTTCTTCTTTTAATGCAATTCCTTGAAGTCCTGTTTTTCTAGATGTGTCATATTCTTTAAGTGGAGTTTTCTTTATTATTCCATTTTTTGTTGCCATTAAAAGATATTTACCTTCTGCAATATTCTGTATTGGAATTATTGCTGATATTTTCTCTCCTGGATCTAAGCTTAAAAGGTTAACTATTGCAGTTCCTTTAGCAGTTCTTCCTGCTTCTGGAATTTCATATCCTCTTAATTTATATAATTTTCCCTTGTTGCTAAAGAACATTATTGTGTCATGAGTTGAGGCTATAAATATTTCTTTTACAAAATCTTCTTCTCTTGTTGCAATACCTGTTATTCCTTTTCCTCCTCTTTTTTGACTCTTATATGTGTCTATTGGCATTCTTTTTATATATCCAAAATGTGTTAAAGCAATAACTGTTTGTTCTTCTTTTATTAAGTCCTCATCTTCAAATTCACTACTATCTGCTATTATTTTTGTTCTTCTTTCATCTCCATATTTTTCTTTGATTTCTAGTAATTCTTCTTTTATTATATTAAACACTAATTGTTCACTTGCAAGTATTGCTTTTAAATGTTCAATTAACTTCATTAATTCTTGATATTCTTCTTCTATCTTCTCTCTTTGTAAACCTTGAAGTGTTCTTAATCTCATATCTAGAATTGCTTGTGCTTGTATTTCAGATAATCCAAACTTTTCCATTAATCTTTCTTTTGCATCATCATATGAAGTTCTAATTATTCTTATTACTTCATCTATATTATCTATTGCAATTTTTAATCCTTCTAATATATGAGCTCTTGCTTCTGCTTTTTCTAATTCAAATTTTGTTCTACGAAGTACGACTTCTTTTCTATGATCTATATAACAATCTAAACATTGTCTTAGAGTTAATATTCTTGGAACTCCATTAACTAAAGCAAGTGTTATTACTCCAAATGTATCTTGCATTTGTGTATATTTATATAATCTATTTAATATAACTTGTGCATTTACATCTCTTTTTAATTCTATTACAAGTCTTACATTTGCTGTTCTATCTGATTCATCTCTTATTGTTGAAATTCCTTCTATTTTTTTATCTCTTACTAAATCATCTATATATTTATGAAGTCTAGCTTTATTAACTTGATATGGAAGTGATGTTACTATTATTCTTTGTCTATTTCCAGGCATTTCTTCAATTTCAGCTTCTGCCCTCATTATAATTTTTCCTCTACCTGTTGTATATGCCTGTCTAATTCCTTCTCTTCCAAGTATTGTTGCACCAGTTGGAAAATCTGGTCCTTTTACTATTTGCATTAATTGCTCATCTGTTACTTCATCATCTTCAATTATTTTTATAATTCCATCAACAATCTCATTTAAATTATGTGGTGGAATATTAGTTGCCATTCCTACAGCAATTCCAGAAGATCCATTAAGTAATAATGCTGGTAATCTTGCTGGTAATACACTTGGTTCTTGCAATCTATCATCATAGTTTGGTACAAAATCTACTGTATTTTTTTCTATGTCGCTCATCATGTAATTTGCAATTTTAGACATTCTTGCTTCTGTGTACCTCATAGCTGCTGGTGGATCTCCATCTACAGAACCAAAGTTTCCATGTCCATCTATTAATGGATATCTAAGTGAAAATGTTTGTGCCATTCTTACCATTGCGTCATATACTGCTGCATCTCCATGTGGATGATATCTTCCAAGTACAGAACCTACTGTATTTGCAGATTTTCTATATGGTTTGTCTGATGTTATGCCATCTTCATGCATTGAATATAAAATTCTTCTATGTACTGGTTTCATACCATCTCTTACATCAGGAAGTGCACGAGCTACTATAACACTCATTGCATAATCTATATATGCAGTTTTCATTTCTTTTTCAATGTCTCTTTCAATTATTGTCTCATCTGGTCTGTCCATTTTTAACCTCCGCTTTCCCTAATTCTCATAGGCTTTTGTTATATTGTTATTATACTAAACTGTCTTTTTTTTTGCAAGAGTTTATTTTACATAATTGAATTTAATTTTTAAATCATTCTAGCTAACTTTATTTCATCTTCACTAATATTTTCTAAAGAGTTTCCTTTACTTTTAACAATTGCTTGTATATTTTCGATGGTTCTTGCTTCTTTTAATGTTGTTTCTAATGGAATTAAGTTCTCTAATTTCTTTTTTATCTTTCCATATTCTCTATTCATTCCTTCTATATCTTTTTGATTTAAATAATTATTCCAATTATTTATGTATTTACCAACCTTTTCTATCCCATCAACTTGTTCCATAAAGTTTTCTTCAATTCCACTAGTTATACAATCTTTTACTACATTTTTTCCTTTTGTTATTAATTTTGCAGTAGTAGGATTTATCAAATTATTGTCTTTAGCAGCTTTTACTGCATTATCTATTACTTTTGATGCATTATCTATTAATCCTCCAGATTTTATTGCATTATATGCTTGACTTACATTTTCAAATTTTCCAGTAACTATTCCCATCGCACTTTTTCCCATATTTATTGCAGAATCAATTGCAGTTTTTATTCCACTTTTTATTCCCTCATTAAATATCACATTTTTTATTTCTATTACTTCATCTTCTATAACATTTGGTAGTATTGTTCTTAGCGCTATATCACAGCCTGTATTTATAACTTTTCCAAGTGTTGATTCAAAAAAACTATTTTGAGATTTTTCAATATCTACCTCATTATTTGCAATATCATTTATAATTTCATTATTCATGTTTTGATTATTTTCTATCTTTTCTTCTATTTCCATACTTCTCTCCTTTTAAATAATTATTTTGTTTTCGTAATCTGATGATTCTATTTTTACTAAAATATGCTCGTCTCCTGCAAACATTAAGTTTTCTCCTCTTTTTAATGTTTTTATTTCTATTTTCTCTTTTTCTGATAAATTTGAGTATTCTGCAAGAATTTTTATATTTTCTTCTTCTAATGCAAAAAAATTTTTTATACTAGAGTTATTTAATATACTTTTCCCATAAGTTCCATTTTCTAAGCTAAATAAATCTGATATGTCTTGAGTTATAGCAACTGCACTTCCCCCATATTTTCTAATTGTTTTAAATATTTTATATATAAAGCTTGCAACATATTTATTTGATGTAACCCCTATAAGTCTCCAAATTTCATCTAAGTATATTGCCTTTTTTACGCTTCTATCATTTTTTATTCTATCCCAAAATAATTCTGTAAAAATAAAAAGTCCATATTTTATATTTTCTTCTCCTAATTCATAAATGTCTGCTATAATTAACTTATTCTGAATAGAAATATTTGTATAATTATTAAAAAATCTTAATGAACCTTTTATGAATGGAATTAGTTTTATTTTAAATATTTTTGTCTTTTCTGTATCTCCGAAGTATCTGATATAAATTTTCAAGTATAGGCATATCTATACTTTCTTTAAATACTTTTTCTTTTCTACCATTTATCATTTTTTCTTTATATAATGTTTCATCATTAAATGTTATTCCTTTTATTCTGTAACACTCTATTAATTTTTCTTCAAGTATAGCTTTTTCTTCCTCATCCATATCTCCAAATATTAAATTGAAAAATCCAATTAGTTTTCCGAATTTTTGTTGCTAAATATCCACTGTTACTATCTTCTATACTTTCTTTTCTTATATCAAAAATATTTATATATGTATCTGATGTTGGTCCTATTTTTAAAAGTGTTCCTTCTAAATTATTACAAATATTTATGTACTCTCTTTCTGGATCTATTATATATTGTTCTATTCCTAGAAGTCGATTTCTTAAAATTAATAATTTAGTATAATATGATTTTCCGAGCTCCACTTGTCCCAAATATACACATATTAGCATTTTTATATTTATTCGTATCATATCTATCTATAAACACTAATGAATTGTTATATATATTAGTTCCTATAAATATTCCATTTTCATCAAATAGCGATGATGATATAAATGGATATGTAGAAACTATTCCACTTGTTAGAATATTTCTTTTTGAAACATTTTTTATATCTTTATGATTTTTCATAATTGGTAAAGTTGCTAGAAATCCTTGTTCTTCTCTAAAGTAAGCTCTTCTTGTTTGAATTCCTCTACTTTGTGTTATTCCTTCTAATTTATTTATCAAATTTTCCAATTCTTTTTTGTCTTTAGAAAACACTGTAAAGTATATATACATATAATACATTTCTTCATTATTTATTTGCATTTCTTTTCTTATGTATTTAGCATCATTATAGCTGAAAGCTGCAATTTCTATATCTTGTCTATTTTGATTATTTTCTTTTAGATCAACACCTATATTTCCTATATGATATGTAAGTTCTTTTATTACCTTATATGTATCTTGTTTTTCATAAAATATTGATATATTTATATTGACATTTGTATCTATTATTGATTTTAGTATTAAGTCATCTTGTTCTCTATAATAGTTTATACTTAATAGTGTCGAATAATACATTTCATCAATTTCTATGTATTTTGGATTGCTTAAGTTTATATATGCAGGTGTTACATAATCTTTATCTGAAAAAGTACCTTCTTCTATTTTTATCTCCTCCTTTATTTATATAAATTTTTTCTTGCATTAAGAAAAGAAAATAATATTTCTTTACTCTCGTCTTTGCTTAAAATTTCTACTACATTATTTCCACATCTAGATAAATGTTCTTTTATTTTAAAATAATTTTCATTTAGTTCTAATATATTTAATTCTTCTTCATTTTCTTTTTGTATTTTTTTACTTTTAATAATAATATAAAATTTTTTTGTAGAAGAATTTTTTTCATTATTTAATTTTGTTATAAATTCTATATAGTTTTGTGATAATTTTAATAGATTTAAATTATTTTCATTTTCGACTTTTGCTTGAATTTTTGAGATATGTTTTGATAAATCTTCTTTATTACTTTGAATTAAAATTTGAATATCTATATTACAAGATTTTAAAAATGTTTTATATGAATTTAGTATTCCGTTCTTTCTCTAAATTTGATTTTAAATTATAATTTATAGGGACTACTTTTATTATTTTTATATATTCATTATCTTTTGTTTTTATTATTCCCTTGCCAAAAAACTTCTCGAAAGGAAGCCATTCTTGCAGGGATATACAATTCTTATTCTGCATAAATTCACCTATTATTCTTTAAATGATTTTTTTTAGAAAAAATTAATTTTGAACTTTTTGATTTAAAATTATTGAAATCTAATACATTTTTATTTTAACATCTTTTTTTATTTTGTCAAGTTTTTTTACAAAATTTTCTAAGAATATAATTTTATATTTTGTTCATAATATTATTATAAAATTAATATTAGTCGAACTAAGAGCAGTATGAGGTTTTATTTTTAGCTTTATATTGTTCGTGCAAAGATGAATTATAGCTTTGCTTTTAGGTTATAATTTGTCGGCGATGCGAGTATATTATTTGTATGTAAGCTGTTTTTAATGGTTAAATTATATGTAATATATTCAAAGTTAAGATTATATTTATATTTAATAATTTGTATTACTAGTCCCTTTGGGATGAATATATATATTATGAGTGTTCTTATAGTCGAGCAACCGATTAGTATGTGTGGTTTATTGTTTAGTTATATAGCAATATATATTAAATGAGAAAATTATGCATATTAGTCCTAGCTGAAGATTAATATTAGTTTTATACGAGATAAAAAGGTGGGATATTTCCCACCTTAATCTTTATATTCATTAAAACAATGTTTTTAGAATTTAAATATCTAGGTTTTTTACATATTTTGCATTTTCTTCTATAAACTGTCTTCTTGGTTCTATCTCATCCCCCATAAGAAGTGTAAAAGTTTCATCTGCTTTCATTGCATCTTCTAATTTTACTTTTATAAGTATTCTTCTTTCTGGATCCATTGTTGTTTCCCATAGTTGGTCTGGATTCATTTCTCCGAAGTCCTTTATATCTTTGAAGTGCTAATTGTTCTCTTTGTATTCCTTGTTCTTCAAGTTTTTTATATGCTTCTGTTAAATCATCATCTGTATAACAATATATATCTTCTATCCCTTTTTTAGATAACTTATATAATGGTGGTTGTGCTAAATAAACATTTCCATTTTCAACCAAAGGTCTCATATATCTAAAGAAGAATGTTAATAGAAGTGTTCTTATATGTGCACCATCAACATCAGCATCTGCCATTATTATTACTTTTCCATATCTTATTCTTGTAATATCAAAATCTGCTCCAATTCCTGCTCCAATTGCAAGTATTACTGGTTGTAATTTGTCATTTCCATATATTTTATCTGCTCTTGATTTTTCTACATTAAGCATTTTTCCCCATAATGGAAGGATTGCTTGGAATTTTCTATCTCTTCCCTGTTTAGCGCTTCCTCCTGCTGAATCTCCTTCGACTATATATACTTCACATTCATCTGGATCTTTACTACTACAATCTGCAAGTTTTCCAGGAAGTGTTGAACCTTCCATAGAGTTTTTCTTTCTAACTAATTCTCTTGCTTTTCTTGCAGCTTCTCTTGCACGAGATGCACTTATACATTTTTCTAATATTGCTTTTGCTACATTTGGATTTTCCTCTAAAAAGTTTGATAATGCTTCTGTCACCGCATTTGCAACAACTCCTGTAACATTACTATTTCCTAATTTTGTCTTTGTTTGTCCTTCAAACTGTGGTTCCTTTACTTTTACAGAAATTACAGCTGTCATTCCTTCTCTTATGTCTTCTCCTTGCAAATTTCCATCTTTTTCTTTTAATATTCCATGACTTCTTGCATAATCATTAAATACTTTAGTAACAGCTCTTTTAAATCCTTCTAGATGTGTTCCACCTTCTAATGTATTAATATTATTTACAAATGTATATATATTTTCTGAATAAGCTGTTGTATATTGTATAGCAACTTCAATTGGAACTTCCCCTTCTTTTTCTATGTATATAGGTATTGGATGTATCTTTTCTTTATTTTTGTTCAAATATTCTGCAAAAGAATTAAGTCCACCTTCAAAACAGAATTCTGCTTTTTTATCATTTTCTTCTTCTACCTTTTCACCATCTTCTGTTTCTTTTATTACAGGTCTTTTATCTTGTATAGCTATTCTTAATCCTTTTGTTAAAAATGCCATTTCTCTAAATCTTTTTTCTAATACTTCATACTCATACTCTAAAGTTTCAAAAATTGTATCATCTGCTAAAAATCTTACTTTTGTTCCTGTTTTATCAGAATTCCCAACTTTTTCTAATGATTTCACTGTCTTCCCTCTTTCAAAAGACATTTGATATATTCCACCATCTCTTTGTATGGTAACTTCTGTCCATTGAGATAAAGCATTTACTACGGAAGAACCAACTCCATGAAGTCCACCAGATACTTTATATCCACTATCTCCTCCAAATTTTCCTCCTGCATGTAAGATTGTATACACTGTTTCTGCTGCGGAAATACCAGTTTTAGCATGTTTTGCAACTGGAATACCACGCCCATCATCTTCTACACATATTATATTACCTGGTTCTATTGTAACATTTATATTTTTACAATATCCTGCTAAAGCCTCATCCACACTATTATCTACTATTTCATATACTAAGTGATGTAATCCTCTTACAGAAACACTTCCTATATACATACCTGGTCTTTTTCTAACAGCTTCTAATCCCTCTAATACTTGTATTTGCTCTGCACCATATTCATGCTCTACTTTATCCATTGTTTTCCTCCCTTTTGGTCTTTTCATTTAACATTATATTATTCTTTATATGAAAAAATCAAGTACTTTTTTATTTTATTCTTTAACAATTCCGATTTTCTACATAAAATATCTTCTTCTTTTCATTTTTTATTTCTAATTTATCTGTACAAGTTATTATTATTTGAGTATCTTTTACATCTTCTAAAAAATTCTCTCTTCTTACTTTATCTAATTCTGACATAAAGTCATCTAATAATAATATTGGATTTTCATCTGTTTCATCTTTTATTATTTCAAGTTCGCTCAACTTAATAGAAAGAATTGAGCTTCTATGTTGACCTTGGGAACCATAAATTCCAATTTCTTTATCATTTATATAAAGTTTTAAATCATCTCTATGTATTCCCTTTCCTGTAAAACCTTTTATTATATCTACTTTTCTGTTTTTCTCTAATAACTTTATAAATTCTGTTTTATCTATAAAATCAGAAATATATTCTATCTTTACTTGTTCTTTATCATTTGTTATTTTTTTATGTATATTTACTATTTTGCTTTTTATTTTTTCTACAAATTCACTTCTATATAAATATACATTTTCTGCATAGTCAGCAAGTTTTTGCTCCCATATTTCAAGCATTTCCTCTGACTTATTATCATATTTTATCTGTTTTAGATAATTATTTCTTTGTTCTAAAGTTTTTGTATACATATTTAAATTGTATACATATGCTGGTCTTAATTGACTTATCATTACATCTAAAATTCTTCTTCTTTTTGCTGGACCATCTTTAAATATATTTATATCATCAGGATTAAATAAAACAATATTTATATTTCCTAAAATTTCACTTACTTTTTTAAGCTTTATCTCATTTAATGAAATCATTTTTTTATCTGAAACTTCAAATTTTACTTTTCCATTTCTATCACTTTTAGAATAATTTACTTCTATTTTTGAATATTCTTCATTAATTTTTATAACTTCTTTTTCTTTACTTGTCCTATATGACTTTCCTATTGCACATAAGTATATTGCCTCTATTATATTAGTTTTTCCTTGTGCATTATTTCCATAAAATATATTTATATTTTTGTCAAAATTCACTTCTTGTTTTGTATAGTTTCTAAAATTAGAAAGTTTTATATTTTCTATGTACATATTTTTTATCCTTTTATTCTTGTATTCTTATAGGTAAAATCATATATACATAGTCGTCTGTTTCTTCTACTGATTTTATTATTGAAGGAGATAAGCTACTTCCAAATTCAACAAAAATTTCTTCATCTTCTATTGCTTTTAATGCATCTAAAAAATATTTAGGATTAAATCCTATTTCCATATTTTTTCCTTCTGTGTTTAAAAAGATTTCTTCTTTTGCATCTCCTGCTTGATTTTTACAAGAAATTAATATTTTTCCTATTTCTACTGAAACTTTTACAGGATATTTTCTTTCTTTTTCAATACTAGACATTGAAATTAAGCTAACTCTTTCAAAACACTCTTGAATTTCTTTTTTATTAGCTCTTATTCTTGTCTCCCATATTTTTGGAATTACTTTTTCATATTCCAAAAACTCTCCTTCAAGTAATCTTGTTACAATTTTACAATTTTCCATTTCAAATAATGCTTGATTTTTTGCTATACTTATCTTTATCTTATCAAAAGAATCAGAAATTATTTTATTTACTTCATTTAGTGTTTTTCCAGGTATAACTACTTTAAAATCATTAACACTTTCATCTAATACTTTACTTTTCCAAGCCAATCTATATCCATCAACTGCAACAACATTTATTTTATTATCTTTTATTTCAAAAAGACATCCTGTGAATATAGGTCTATGTGATTCAGTACTAACTGCAAATATTGTTTTTCTAATCATATCTTTTAAATTGTTTTGTTCAAGTTCTACCCTATTTTGTTCATCTATTGTTGGAAGTTCTGGGAATTCAGTTGGATTCATTGTTGCAAGTTTATATAGTGAACCTTCACATTCTATTATTAGTAAATCTTTATCATCTACTGTAATAGATATTTCTGTATCTGGTAATCTTCTTATTATTTCACTAAAAACAGATGCTGTAACAACTGTATTGCCTTGTTCTACTACATCACAATCTATTATATATTCTATACCTAATTCTAAATCATAAGTAGTTAATTTTATTTCGTTTTCATTTGTTTGTATTAATATACCTTCTAGTATAGGCATTGTTGTTTTAGAAGATACTCCTCTTACTACGGAATTAATAGCTTTGAGTAAATTTGCTTTTTCACAAATAAATTTCATCTTCGTCTTCCTCCTTTATATTTATTTATAATTTTAGTAGTAGTATTAGTAGGCTTGTGAATTGTGTGGAAAAGTCGTTTTTTTCTTATACCCGTAAGCTTGAACTATGTTTATAAGTTGTTAATAACTTGGAAAGAAATACACATTTAAAAAATAAATTTTGTGGAAAGTAGGTTTTCCACACCTTATCAACACCTTATTAACAAATTAATGTGAACAACTAATGTATTGCTTCCGTAAGAAGTATTACGGTTTTTATTTTTTAAATTTAATATCCAAACAATAATTTTACTAAAATTTAAGTTTTAGTTAGATTCTGGGTCAATTGGTTTAAGAATAATATTTTTCACACTATCCACATAAGTTTTTGCTTCATTATCATGTTTTATTGTCTGTTTTACTTTTTCGCATGCATGCATGACTGTTGAATGATCACGATTGCCAAATGCAGCTCCAATATTTTTATATTGCATTTTTGCAAGTTCACGACAAAGATACATTGCAACTTGTCTAGCATAAGCTATTTCATTAGAGCGTTTTGAACTATTTATATCATCTAAAGGCACATTATAATATTTTGCAACGCTTTCTTTTATAAATTCTGGTGAAATTATTCTTTCTTTATGTGCTATAACATCAGCAATAGCTTTTTCAGCAAGATCAAATGTGATAGGACTATGTGTAAGAGAGGCTTGTGCAACTATTTTTTTTAGGGTTCCCTCTAGTTCTCTAATATTTGTATCGACTTTTGTTGCAATATTTGAAAGAACAATATCATCAATTACTATATTTTCTTGTTGAACTTTTTTCCTAAGTATTGCAAGTCTTGTTTCATAATCAGCAGTAGAAATGTCTACTAAAAGCCCCCAATCAAATCTTGATTTAAGACGCTCTTCTAGTGGGTTAATATCTTTTGGTGGTTTATCACTTGTAAGTACAATTTGGCCTTTATTTTCACAGATTGTATTAAAAGTATGAAAAAATTCTTCTTGTATTCCCTTTTTTCCTGCTATAAATTGAATATCATCTATTAAAAGTACATCTATATTTCTATATTTTTGTCTAAAATGTTCGTTAGAATTATCTTTGATTCCATTTATAAATTCATTAGTAAATTTCTCTGATGTTACATATAATACTTTCTTACTTGGTGATCTTCTTAAAACTTCATTACCTATTGCATGCATTAAGTGTGTTTTACCAAGCCCTACTCCACCATAGATAAAAAGTGGATTATATGCAGTACCAGGTGCTTCTGAGACTGCGTAAGCAGCTGCTTGTGCAAAACGATTATTTTGTCCTATAACAAAATTACTAAAAGTATATTTTGGATCTATATTAGAATTTTGTTGTGTATTAAAAGATACTGTAGAAGCATTTAATGTTTGCTTTTCAAGATCTGCTTCTGTGATATAATTTATATTATAAGAAAAATCAACATCTTTATTTGTTGCTACTTTAAAACAGTTAATTAAAAGTGGTTCATATAATTTTATTTGTGCTGTATAAAAATCAGATGGAATAACTAAATTAATAGTATTCTCATTAATTGATGCAAGTTCTATAGGTGAAATCCAAGTGTCAAAAGCAATTTTTTGCATACCATTATCTAGAGATAACATCTTTACTTTTTCCATTAATTCTCTGCAATTATTGTAATTCTCTGGCATGACATCCTCCGTTCTATTTTTTTATTTTTTATTTTTCATAAGTCTTTAAATATAATATCAAAAAAGAGAAAAAAATGTCAATAAGAAATGTGGAAAAAGTTGAACAAAATGTGGAAAAAAAACGAAAGTGCGATTTCCCTAAGAAAATTTAAAAAAAGCTTGACAATTAGTCGTTATTTAAGGTATAATTTTAATGTTATTTAACTATATTTAGGAGGTGCAAAATGAAGAGAACTTATCAACCAAAAAAGATACAAAGACAGAAAGAGCATGGATTCTTAAAGAGAATGAAGACTAGATCAGGTAGAAATATATTAAAATCAAGAAGATTAAAAGGTAGAAAAAAATTAAGTGCTTAAGCTTAAAAATGGACCTATTCATAAAAACTTAGGTCCTTTTTGCTTAGGATTTTAATTTAAAAGTTAGAAGTGTATAGTATGAAGAAAACAAAAATGCTTAAAAAAAACTATGAATTTAAAGTAGTTTTAACAAAAGGAAGATACTATTCTGGAAAATACATAGAGGCTTTTTATATAAAAAATAATACTAGTGAAAATAAGATAGGAATTGCTATTAGTAGCAAAATAGCAAAAGCAGTAAAGAGAAATTATTTAAAAAGATTAATAAGAGAAAGTTATAGAAATAATGAAGAAAGTTTAGGAGTGGGGAATAGTATAGTATTTTTAGTTAAAAAGAAAATAAATGTTGAAGAGATAAATTTTTATAAGAGTAATAAAGATATAGCAGAAATATTAATGAAAATAGGACAAGAATAGTATGAAAAGTTGTTGTATTTATTTAATAGAAAAGTATCAAAAATATATTTCTCCTATGTTTAAAAAGTGCTGTAGATATTACCCTACATGTTCTGAATATACAAAGCAAGCAATAGATAAATATGGAATATTAAAAGGATTGTTTTTACGGAATAAAAAGAATAATTAGATGTAATCCATTCTCAAAGGGTGGATATGATCCATTAAGATAAATGGAGGAAATTGTATGATTTCGTTTTTTGCAAATTTATTTGGATATTTATTAAATTTTTTATATAGCATAATTCAAAATTATGGACTTGCAATTATATTATTTTCAATAATAGTTAAAGTTGTTTTGTTACCAATATCTATAAGTCAACAAAAGACTATGAAGAAATCAATTAAAGTACAAGAAAAATTAAAAGTTTTGCAAGTAAAGTATAAGAATAATCCAGAAGAATTGCAAAGGGAAACAATGGAACTATATAAAAGTGAGAAAATGAATCCTTTTGGAGGCTGCTTGAGTGGGATAGTTCAAATAATATTATTGTTTTCAGTATTTTATTTAGTAAGATCTCCTTTGACATATATGAAAAAAGTAGAACCTAAGATAATTGAAGATTATACTACAGAAATAAATGCTGATGAGGAAAAGAAAGATGCTTATCCAGAAATTGCTATAATAAGAGAAAAAGCTGAGACTGATGAAAGAGTAAGAATTAATATGGAATTTTTTGGATTAGACTTAAGTGGTATACCTTCAAAAGATTTCTCGGATTGGAAAACATTTGTGATACCTGTATTATATGTTATATCTAATTTCGTATCTATGAAGATAACTACAAGTATGCAAAATAAAAAGAAAAAAGTTGGAACAGATGGCGAGGAGAAAGAAACAGAAGAATTAGATATAATGAGTCAAACTAATAAAAGTATGACTTATATGATGCCTATAATCGCTGTATCAATATCACTTATAGCACCATTGGGACTTGCTTTATATTGGCTTGTAAATAATATGCTTATGATAACTGAAAGACTAATATTAAATAAAGTTTTAAAGGATGAGGAGGAAGTGCAAAATGCCTGATAAGAGGATATTTGAGGGGAAAACAACAAATGAGGCAATAGAAAAAGGCTTAAAAGAACTAAAACTTACAAAAAATGATGTAGATATAAAAGTGATAGAAAATGAAGAAAAAAGAAGCTTTTTTGATATATTAGCGCCAAGGGTTGTAAAAATTGAGATGACTATAAAAGAAAAGAAAGAAGAAAGAAAAAGTAATATACCAAAAGAAGTTAAAGATGTTGAAATAGATATTGAAATTTTAAATCTAGCAAAACAAAGAGTAAAAGAGTTCTTAGATAAATTTTTAAGTAAGACTTTAAAAGAAGAAATAAATTATAAGTGTGAAATAGCTCAAAATGTGATAAAAGTTGATATACAAGATAAAAGAGCTGATTTTTTAATAGGGTATAGGGGAGAGAATTTGAACTCTATGCAAACTATATTAACTGCTATTGCTGTGAAAGACTGTACTGAAAAGATTAGGGTTGAACTAGATGTATTAGGATATAGAGAAAAAAGAAAAAAAGCTTTAGAAGAACTTGCTGAAAAGATAGCAAAAAGTGTAGTGAAAAATAGAAAATCTATAACATTAGAACCTATGACTCCTTATGAAAGAAAAATAATTCATACAAAGTTACAAGATAGCCAGAGAGTAAAAACTGTAAGTATAGGAGAGGGAACTCATAGGAAAGTAGTAATTTCATTAAAATAATATAAATCTAAGGTCAAAGTGAGGATTTATATATTCAAGTTAAGAATTTGAATATAGATATTACTTTGATCTTTTTGTGTATAAAAATGCATAAATTAAAAAATAAAAGGAATATATTTTGGAATTCTAAGTTTTTATATAATATTAGTATTGTTAGTAGGGAGAAGTTATAAAATGAGTACAATTGTTGCGATATCTACGGCAGTAGGAAATGCCGGAATTGGTATTATAAGATTAAGCGGAGAAGAATGTTTTGATATAATAAAAGATATTTTTAAAACAAAGTCGAACAAGGTAAACATAATACCAAACACCATTAATTATGGATATATTATAGATAAAGGAGAAATAATTGACGAAGTATTAGTTTCCTTTTTTAAAGCACCAAAATCGTTTACAACGGAAAATATGTGTGAAATAAATTCGCATGGTGGTGCCTTAGTTATGAATAAGATATTGAAAATATGTCTAGAGCATGGTGCTACTCTTGCTGAACCACGGAGAATTTACTAAAAGGGCATTTTTAAATGGAAGAATAGATTTATCACAAGCTGAAGCTATAATTGATATTATAAATTCAAAAACAGAAAAAGAAGTTAAGGCATCTGTGAAACAACTTAATGGATATCTATCAGAAAAATTATCAAATATAAAAGAAAAGGTAATGGAAATTTTAGTTGATATAGAAGCTTCAATAGATTATCCAGAATATGATATAGAAGAAGTGACAAATATAAAAGTTTTGTCCATTTTAGAAGATATAAAAAGAGAACTAAAAAGTTTACAAAGTACATTTGATAATGGAAAGATAATAAAAGACGGAATAAGAGTAGCTATAATAGGAAGACCAAATGCAGGAAAATCATCACTTTTAAATGCTATATTAAAAGAAGATAGAGCTATAGTTACAGAATATGAAGGAACAACAAGAGATACTATTGAGGAGTTTATTCAAATAGATGGGATACCAATAAAGATAACAGACACAGCTGGAATAAGGAATACAGAAGATGTTATAGAGAAAATAGGTATAAGCAAGTCTAAAGAAGCAGCAGAAAATGCAGATTTAATAATTGCAATAATAGATTCTAGTAAAGAATTAAATGATGAGGATAGGGAAATATTAGAATTTATTAAAAATAAGAAAAGTATAATATTATTAAATAAGATGGATTTGAGTATAAAAGTATCAGAGTGTTACATAAGAAACATTATAGGAGAAAAGATTATTTTACAAATATCTGCGTTAAATAAGGATGGAATAGAAAAATTATTTGAGTCTATATCAGAAATGTATAATCTTAATGAAATAGAAGTTGATGATAGTTTAACAATTACTAATAATAGGCATAAGCAAGTTATTAATAAAATGGAAGAAGATGTAAAAAAAGCCAAGCAGAGTGTTGAAAGTAAAATGCCAATAGATATTATAACAATACATATTACAGATATCTTATCTGAAATAGGAAGTATAACGGGAGAAAGTGTTTCAGAGGATATTATAAATGAAATTTTTAAAAAGTTTTGTCTTCGGAAAGTAAGAAAAATAAAGAACTATAAATACGAACAGTATTTTTTGTTTCATATTTAACAAAAAAATGGAAGAATAAATGGTAAAGAAAGGAAGTTAAAAATGAACTATTTTGCAGGAGAATATGATGTAGCTGTAATTGGTGGAGGACATGCTGGTTGTGAGGCTGCTCTTGCAACAGCAAGAATGGGGTTTAGAACATTATTGTTTTCTATAAGTTTGGAAGCTATAGGAAATATGCCATGTAATCCTAATATAGGAGGAACATCTAAAGGGCATTTAGTTAGAGAGATTGATGCTTTACGGTGGAGAAATGGGAAAGAACATAGATAAAACATTTATACAATCAAGAATGTTAAATACATCAAAGGGACCAGCTGTTCATTCTCTAAGAGCTCAAGCTGATAGAAAAAAGTATCATATAGAAATGAAACACACTTTAGAAAGACAAGAGAATCTATATATAAAACAAGCAGAAATTGTAAATATTGGAGTAGAAAATCGGAGAAGTGAGAAGTGTTGAGACTAATATAGGTGCTATTTATAATGTGAAGACAGTAATTCTTGCAACTGGTACATATTTAAAAGGAAAAATATTCATTGGAGATGTTTCATATGAAAGTGGACCAGATGGTGTATTTCCTGCTAATAAATTATCTGATTGCTTAAAAAATTTAGGAATAGAAATTGTAAGATTCAAGACAGGAACACCTGCTAGAGTTAATAAAAATTCAGTAGATTTTTCAAAAATGGAAATACAAAATGGTGATGATGAAATAGAAATGTTTTCTTTTGAGAATGAAGAGACGAAAATAGAACAGGTTCCATGTTATTTAACATATACAAATGAAAAAACTCATGAAATAATAAGAAAAAATTTACATAGATCTCCATTATATGGGGGAGAAATAGTAGGAACAGGACCTAGATATTGTCCTTCTATTGAAGATAAAGTAGTAAGATTTAGTGATAAACCAAGACATCAAATTTTCATAGAACCTATGGGAATTGATACTGATGAAATGTATGTGCAAGGGATGAGTTCATCACTTCCTGAAGATGTCCAAATAGAAATGTATAGAAGTATAGCTGGACTTGAAAATGTAGAATTTACAAGACCTGCATATGCAATAGAATATGACTGCATAGAACCATCACAATTAAAGCTATCATTGGAACTAAAAAAGATTTCAGGAATGTTTTTTGCAGGACAAATAAATCGGAACATCAGGTTATGAAGAGGCTGCAGCACAAGGAATTATTGCAGGGATTAATGCTGGATTAAAACTTAAAAATAAAGAGCCATTAATATTAGATAGAGCAGATGGATATATAGGCGTTTTAATTGATGACATTGTTACAAAAGGAACAAATGAGCCATATAGAATGATGACATCTCGAGCAGAGTATAGATTATTATTAAGACAAGATAATGCTGATCTTAGACTTACAGAGAGAGGATATAAAGTACGGATTAATTTCAGAAGAAAGATTTAAAAAATTTGAAGAAAAGAGAAAACAAATAGAAGATGAGATACAAAGACTTAGAGATACAATAATAAAACCATCAAATAAAGTAAATGAATTTTTAGTTAAATGTGAAACAACTCCAATAGATACAGGAATAAAACTTTCAGAGCTTCTTAAAAGAACAGAACTTACATATAAAAATTTAAGTGAGATTGATGAAAAAAGACCATATAATTTACAAAAGGATATTATAAAAGAAGTTGAAATAGAACTAAAATATGAGGGCTATATAAAAATGCAAGAACAACAAGTAATCAGATTTAAAAAACTTGAAGAAAAGTCTTTGAAAGAGGAAATTGATTATGAAAAAATAAAAGGGTTGAGTTTAGAAGCAAGACAAAAGCTAAATAGACACAAGCCAACATCAGTTGGACAGGCTTCTAGAATATCAGGAGTTTCGCCTGCTGATATATCTGTACTTCTGATATATCTAGAGCAAAATAAAAGAAGAGAAAAAGTTTAAAAAATCATGTGAAAATCATTGACATATTAATGAGAATTTTATATTATTAATATGTCAATTTTATATATTTATTTTATAACATATGAAAATTTAAATAGAAAAAGATACAAGATAAATACTACAAAAGTAATAGCAAAAGGAGGAATAATAGTGGGAAAAGTAGTTTCAATAGCAAATCAAAAAGGTGGAGTAGGCAAGACAACAACATCAGTAAATTTAAGTACTATACTTGCTAAAAAAGGTAAAAAGGTATTATTAATAGATGCTGATCCTCAAGGAAATGCGACAAGTGGACTTGGGATAGATAAAGAAATAGAAAAATCAATATATGATGTAATAATAAATGAAGTTAGTATAGAAGAAACAATAAAGAATTCTAATATTAAAAGTTTAAAAGTATGTCCATCTAATATTAATTTAGCTGGTGCAGAAGTTGAGCTTGTTTCTTTAATCTCCAGAGAACATAGATTAAAAGAAAGAATTGATGAAATAAAAGATTTTTATGATTATATTATTATTGATTGTCCTCCTTCATTAGGATTAATTACTTTAAATGCATTTACTGCTTCTGATAGTGTATTAATTCCAGTGCAATGTGAATACTATGCATTGGAGGGATTAGGACAACTTATTAATACTGTAAATTTGGTAAGAAGACATTTAAATAAGAATATAGAAATTGAAGGTGCAGTTCTTACTATGTATGATGCAAGGACAAACCTTTCAAATCAAGTTGTAAAAGAAGTAAAAAGATATTTTGAGGATAGAGTTTATAAAACTGTTATACCAAGAAATGTAAAATTAAGTGAAGCACCAAGTTATGGAATGCCTATAACAGCTTATGATCCAAAATCTAAAGGAGCTAAGTGCTATGAAAAATTAGCAAAAGAGTTTGTTAAAAAGAATGAAGAGGAAACAAAAGCCAAACACATGAAAGAAGATTAATTAGAAAGGAATGATAATAGTGGCTAAAAAAACAGGATTAGGAAAAGGGTTAGATGCATTATTTGGTACACCAGAACCAGAAGAAGAAATAAAAGAAGGAGAATCAATTTTAAGTCTAGGAATTAATGAAGTAGAACCAAATTGTGATCAACCAAGAAAAAAATTTGATGATGAAGCTTTAGAAGAACTTTCAGAATCTATAAAAAGATATGGATTAATACAACCTATAGTAGTTACTAAAAAAGATGGATATTATGAAATTATTGCAGGAGAAAGAAGATGGAGAGCTTGCAAAAAAGCAGGATTAAAAGAGATTCAAGCAATAGTTAGAGAAGATGATGCAAGAAAAAATAAAGAAATATCTTTAATAGAAAATATACAAAGAGAAGACTTAAATGCTGTAGAAAAAGCAATGGGAATAAAAGTGTTAATGGATGATTATGAGTTAACTCAACAACAAGTTTCTGAAATATTAGGAAAGAGTAGAAGTGCTATTGCAAATACTGTAAGAATATTAAATTTAGATAAAAGAGTATTAGAACTTGCAAGAGAAGGAAAATTAACAGAAGGACATTGTAGGGCTTTACTTGCAATTGAAGATGGTAATAAACAATTAGAAATGGCTATTCGAATAATCGAAAAAGGTTCAAATGTCAGAGAAGCAGAGGAAAAAGCACAGGTCACTAAAAAGATAAAGAAAAAAGATGAGAAATACGAGGCTATTTATAGAGATATAGAAGATTCTTTTCAAAGTTTTTTTGGTACAAAAGTAAGTTTAAAAGCAGGACAAAGAAAAGGACAGATTGTTATAGAATATAAAACAAATGAGGATTTAGAAAGATTATTAGAATTAATAAAATAGGACAAAGGAAGTGTAAATTTTGGAAAAGTTTTTGGAATTTATTAGAACAGATTTATTTTTAATAATTTTATTAGTTGGTATTTTATTAGTATTTATATTATATATAATGAGCATAATAAAATTAAATAAGATAAAAAAAGAATATAAAAGTTTTATGAAAAAGATAGGAAATGGAAATGATTTAGAAGAAATTCTTAATAAGCATATAGAAAGAATTAATAAGACAATAGCAAAAAATGATGAATTAGAAAAATATTGTTTAAAGATAGATGCAGACATAAAACATTGTGTTCAAAAAGTAGGATTATATAGATATAATGCATATAAAGATACTGGAAGTGATTTAAGTTTTACTTTAGCTTTATTAGATGAAAAAAATGATGGTGTTGTACTTAATGGAATATATTCAAGAGAGATGTCAAATATATATGCAAAACCTATTCAGTCTGGAGAATCAACATATAAAATAACTGATGAGGAAAAAGAAGCTATAAAAAGAGCTATAAATTAATTAAATAAAAATAAAAAGAAAATAAAGAGAATAAATAATTTAGATAACAAATAATATGTAGAATTTATAAAAATGCTTTAAAAACGATTTTGAAGCGAAAAAAATTTTAAAGCTTTGCACAGAATTTTAAAAATTAAATCAATATAGTATTGACATGAGGAATAAAATATGCTAAAATTAATACTGCTTGTAAAGCTTTAAATAAATGCAGAGGTGGTCGAGTTGGTTTATGGCAGCAGTCTTGAAAATTGCCGTAGGTTAATAGCCTACCGTGGGTTCGAATCCCACCCTCTGCGCCAATAAGTAATCTCTAATAACAGAGATTTTTTTTTTGAATATAAAAGTTATAGTTTCTAAATATTTGAGCAAAGGTAAGTTGCATTATGCTATACAGTAATAATTAACTTATTTTGAAAATGTATGTAAAAAAACTTTTTTGTTAATTCATAGCTTTTTATATATGGAGAGTTGTCTGAGTTGGTTTAAGGTACCAGTCTCGAAAACTGGAGTAGGATTATATCTTACCGTGGGTTCAAATCCCACACTCTTCGCCAATTAGAAAATATTAGTTTTTATTAAAAAGAGGTTGACTTAAGTTAAAAAATATATTATAATAAATAAGCATTTAGAAATCAAGTTAATAATATGTAGGTGTACCCAAGTGGTTGAAGGGGACGGTTTGCTAAACCGTTAGGGTTGCGTAAGTGGCCGCGAGGGTTCAAATCCCTC
>JAAWPK010000081.1 GCA_022799935.1 Clostridia bacterium | reverse complement strand
TAATAAACTTTTTGGATCTGAAAAATATATACCAATAAAACTTGCTACATCTTCCATACTTTCTTCACTAGAATCATCTTTTATAAACATATCTGAATTTATTTTTTCATTATTACTACTCTCTTTCATTATCATTCTTCCAGAATTTACTGCAGTTCCAGTATATCCATACCATCTAACAAGATATTTATCATCCTTTTCGCTTTCTGATATTCCATTATATAAATTTAATGGTTTTAACTTTGATATTATATATCTACTTACTGGATTATATGCTATTCTTCCAACATCAACCCTAAAATTTGCTACATATCCATCTGGCTTACTATATGTTATTACAAATACATTTTCAGCTACATTTGATTTATATGGATTTTTAAATTCACTATTCTCATTATTATATCCTTCATAATATGCTTTTATTGGTATTTTATATTCTATTGAATCTGTTCCTATACTTTTATATACTTCTAAAGGATATACTACACTTACATCATATATATTATATCTTTTTTCATAATATGAACCATTATTAGCTTCTGTTTTTATTACTTTATTTTCATCTAAAATTGCCTCTTGTTGCGCTGTAAACTTTCTTGTTTTTTCATTATATGTATAAATTACATTTGTTCCTTCTATATACACATTGCTTGGATTATATCCATTTAACTGAGGAATTGTACCTTCTATATATGATTTTTTTAATAATAATTTATTTTCTGCTTCTTGTACTCCTATTTTAAAATTCAAATTTATTTCTTGTTTTTCTTCATCTATTGTTTTACTTATGTCATATCTTTGATTTAAATTGTTTGTACTTCCATCTACATATTGTGGTATTTCCGCCTTTGTAGTCCCATACCAATCCACATTAAACTCTACAGTTTTCTCTATTGGAGTTTCTTTTGTAGAGCCATCTTCTAATTCCTCAACATGTGTTCCTGTTAAAGTTACGCTATTTATCTTACTATACTTATTTATATCTTTTCCTATTGCTGCTGTTTTTGTTGAAGTATATGAATAGTCGCCACTTCTTACTACTGCTGTTAATAATTTTTGAGTTCCGTTTTTTATTTTATTAAATTCTATCTTTTGAGTATCATTACTTACATAATTATTTTTTACTTCATTATCTTTTACTATTGATGTTTGAAGGTAATAATTCTTATCTCCATTTATTGTTATTTTTCCGTCTTTTAAATATCCTTTTGTAAGCACGTTAAGTTTCATGTAAAGAGTATCTTCTTTTCCAATTTCTTTACATGTTCCTCTTACGCCTTCTGCGTAACCATCTCCATTTAAATCTCTTAAGAAAAATGCATCAAATTGTACATAATCGAAATTTACTTTTTCTCCTGTACTA
This sequence comes from Clostridia bacterium, assembly GCA_022799935.1. Lineage (GTDB taxonomy): Bacteria > Bacillota > Clostridia > TANB77 > CAG-508 > JAAWPK01. Next base: position 1,772 of record JAAWPK010000081.1, on the reverse strand, counting down.
TTTGTTATTTCTACTTTTTCTTGTCCATCTTCTACTCTAGCATATTCTCTTGCTCTTGCTAGCTCTGCATCATTTACTTTCTCATTTTTAATTTTAGATTTTGGACTAAAAATATTAGCAAATAGTATTACTATTCCTAGAAATACTATTATTGCAACTAAAAATAAAATTAAATTTTTCTTAGTAAACTTTTCTTTCATGATATTCCTCCATACTTACACAGTTTTTAGAATAAATTTTAGCCTATTATCTCTTGCTTTCAATAGACATTTTTGTAATGGCTATAAATATTCCAAACACTTAAAAAGACATTATATATTACTATATATTTTCTCACTTTATAAAAACTATGTAAATAGTCGTTTCCAGCCATTTCTACCATATTCTGGAATAACTGCTACGGAAGTTTTATTATGACAGTTTTTTACATTTTTTTGTTTTTTTTATTAATTTTAAGTTAAAATGTTGTAATACGAATATCTATAATCTTTATTTCTACTATTTCCCTAATAGGAATTCTATTATACATTAGTTTAAAACAAAAAAAGACTACCTTTGAAATGAATTTTTTTATATTCATCTCAATTAGTAGTCTTTTTTATATAATTATTATTCTTTGTTTAATGTAATTATATTTCCTTAACTTATATAATTACTATCTTTGTTTAGTGTAATTGTATTTCTTTACTTTATATAATTACTATCTTTATTTGGTACAATTATCCTTCTGAAACAGGAACTTTATTCTCTGTTTCCACTGTAGCTACATCCTCAGTATCTATTTTAACATTTTGATATCTCTTTAATCCAGTTCCAGCAGGTATTAATTTACCAATTAATACATTTTCCTTTAATCCAATTAAATTATCAACTTTACCTTTTATAGCGGCATCTGTTAATACTTTAGTTGTTTCTTGGAATGATGCAGCAGATAAGAAACTTTCTGTTGCAATAGCTGCTTTTGTGATACCAAGAAGAACTCTTTTACCTGTAGCTGGACGTTTTCCATTATCTACAAGTTCTTTATTTACATTTTCGAATTCAATCATATCAACTAGAGAAGCTACATAGAATGGACTATCTCCAGCATCTTCTATTCTTATTTTTCTAAGCATTTGTCTTGTAATAGTTTCAATATGTTTATCGTTAATATCAACACCTTGGTTTCTATAAACTTTTTGAACTTCAGCAATTATATATCTATAAACACCTTCTGGTCCTTTTATTAATAATAATTCATTAGGATTTACAGAACCTTCTGTTAATTGATCTCCAGCTTCTACAATATCATCTTGTTTTACTCTTAATTTAGAACCAAAGCTTACTACATATGTTTTACTATTATCTGTTCCAGTTACTGTAACTTCTTTTCTCTTTTTATTATCTGTAATTGTTACTTTACCACCAATTTCAGTAATTGTAGCAACACCTTTAGGATTTCTAGCTTCAAATAACTCTTCAACCCTAGGAAGACCTTGTGTAATATCTCCTCCAGCAACACCACCACTATGGAATGTTCTCATAGTAAGCTGTGTACCTGGCTCACCAATTGATTGAGCAGCTATAATACCAACTGATTCTCCTATATTTACTAATTCTCTTGTAGCTAATCCCATACCATAGCATTTTCTACAAGCTCCATGTTTACATCTACATCCAAGTACTGAACGAACATAAACACCCTTAATTCCACTATCAACTATTTTTTTGGCATCACTATCTGTCATCATTTTATCTGGTGTTGCTAAAACTTCTCCTGTTTTAGGGTCTTT
>JAAWPK010000015.1 GCA_022799935.1 Clostridia bacterium | reverse complement strand
AAAAATTACTATAAAAATACTCTTCCATTCAATATTTCTCATCTTCTATTTGATCTCCTCAATAATAAAATCACTATAAAAAAATGCTTTATCTTCCTTAAATAGCTTTTTTGCCTCCTCTTCTTTATATAATAATTTTTCAAAATATTTTGAAGCTCTTTTAGGTGATAACATATTCCAATACACAACTTTCGTACCAATAGGTGATTTATTTAATATTTTTTTAAAAATATTGCACATTTCGTCATCACTCATATATTCAAAAATATCACTTAAATTATATTTATTTATATAATCTATATCATCTCTTTTTATAAAAGTTTCAACTGTTTCTGAAAGTACTGTTATTTTATCTATGTTTTGTTTTATTTTTTCAAAGTTCTCTTTTCTATATGCAGCTGGTAATACATCTTTATATTTTCCATTCATTATATAATATAAATATGGATTTTCCGATGTATCAAGTTCTGTTATAGCATATTTAGTTCTCTCTAAAATATTTTTTGAAACATCCACATTTACATATCTAAAAAATGCTTTATCTCTTCCGAGTCTTCCCATAACTGCTTTTGAAAAAAATATTTTAAATAGCATTTTCCATCTTAAATTGTTCCATTTGTCTTCAAAAAATACATATCTTTCTTTTTTTGTTTTTTTATTTAATAATTCATCTCTTATTTTTTTAGTATGTATTAATGGCAAAACATTTTTCCTAAATATTTTAAAATAATTTTCAAATTTCCCTGAATGTATTATCCCATTTTCAACTATTTCTAAATTATTATTTAAATATTCTCTTGTCTCTTCTGATAATTTTTCTTCTATCTTTTTATATATTTCTAATCTATTATTTGTATCAAAAACTCCAATTAATTTCATAGCATTTTCATAATCTAAATATTTATAACATGCTATTTTAAATCTAGTACACGCTATTTGATTATCATTTAAATCTATTGCATACACTTTATTAGGATTTTTTATTAACATACTTATTGCATTCTCTCCTGCAGATGCAATAGATAGTATATTATCTTCTTCTTTTATATCTAACCCTTCGATTAATATGTCTGCGTCTTCCCATACTTGTGCATATCTAATTATATTAAATTTTGCATAGTCTTCAACTTCACTTTTGATTATATCTTTTGTATCCATATTAACCTCCATTTATTAATATATTTATACCATAATCTTGTTCTTTTCTCAAGAATTATTTATTTCAAAAAAAAATTTCTTAAAAACTAATCTGCTTTCAGCATTTCATTTTAAGAAATTTTTGTTTTTTTATAATTCTTTTTTAGCCAAATTTAAAGCTTCAATAATTATTTTATCCATGTCATAATATTTATAAGATCCGAAGTCTGCCTCCAAATATTACATTTTTATCTTGTTTTGATAATTCCTGATATTTCTCATATAATTTATTATTCTTTTCATTATTAATTGGATAATATGGTTCCTTTTCTCTATTCCAGTTATCTGGATACTCCTTTGTTATGACTGTTTTTGGTGTTTCTGTATCAAATTCAAAATGCTTATGTTCTATTATCCTTGTATATGGAATTTCATATTCTGTATAGTTTACAACTGCATTTCCCTGATAATTTTGCTCTTCCAAAATCTCTGTATCAAACTTTAAACTTCTATATTCTAATTCTCCATATTTATAATCATAGTATTTGTCTATTGGTCCTGTAAATACTATTTTACTTGCCATTTCTTCTAGTTCTTTTCTGTTTTCAAAGAAATCACAATTTAACTTTACATCTATTCCTTCTAGCATTTTTTCTATTATTTTTGTATACCCTCCTACTGGTATCCCTTGATATTTATCATTAAAGTAATTATTATCATATATAAATCTAACTGGTAATCTTTTAATTATAAAACTAGGTAATTCTTCTGCTCTTTGTCCCCATTGTTTTTCTGTATATCCTTTTACAAGTTTTTCATATATAGTCTTTCCGAACTAGACTTATTGCTTGTTCTTCTAAATTCTTTGGCTCAGTTATATTAGAAGCTTTCTTTTCTTCTTCTATCTTTTCTTTTGCTTCTTTTGGAGTTTTTACTCCCCAAAGTTTATTAAAAGTGTTCATATTAAATGGTAAATTATAAAATTCATCTTTATATACTGCAACAGGAGAATTGATATAATTATTAAATTCTGCAAATCTATTTACATAGTCCCAAACTTCTTTATTACTTGTATGAAATATATGTGCACCATATTTATGGACATTTATCCCCTCAATCTTTTCTGTATATACATTTCCACCTAAATGTTCCCTTTTATCTATAACTAATACTTTTTTCCCATGCTTTTTTGCTTCATTTGCAAATACTGCCCCAAATAATCCAGCACCTACTATTAAGTAATCATAATTCATATTAGATTCTCTCCTTCTTAATTCTGCTTTATTTTGTTCTTTACTTTATTTAATACCTCAAATATAAAATCATCTTTTAATATAATCAAGCTAATTCCATAAAGTGCCACACCAAGTACCACTATTACAAATAATGATATTAGACTTGTATCTAAAAACTTTCCTATTAATAAACAACCTATAAACATAATAATACTTGCAAACAAGTAATTTTTTCCGCTTTTTATTACTTCTTTAAAATTAAAGTCATTTCTTACAAAGTATATCTGTATAAAAGTAACTGTAAGTTCCGCAATTACAGTTCCTATACTAGCTCCGCACTCCTCCAAGTTTCCATATTAATGATATATTCAATATAAAATTAACTATTGCTCCACATATAACTGATATAGAGAATTCTCTTTGTCTCTTAGTTGGAAGCAAGTATTGTGTTCCTGTTACATTACTAATTCCTATTGCAAGAATTATTGGGCTTATTGCATTCATTAATATTATAACTCTATCATATCCTTGCCCAAAAAACAATGGTACAAATCTAGTTGACACAGAAAGAATTCCAAATATCATTGGAAAACTAAGCAAAAATACCATCCTAAATGATTTTTTCATATATACTGCTACTCTTTGCTTTTCACCATTTGCATAGCTATTTGATATTCTAGGTAACATTACAGTTCCAAGCGATGTTACTATTGCAAGTAACATCTTTACAATTTTTTGGCTCTGATCATAATATCCGAACTTCAGATTTGTCTATAATAATCATTCCAACCATTGTTCTATCAAGAAGTGTGTATACTTGCATTGCAATTTGTGGAATAAATAACATTATTGTTGGTCTAAAGTGCCTAAATATATTTAGTTCTTTTAAATTTATTTTCTCAATAAATTTTGGAATATAAGTCCATAATGATCCATTTCCAATAATTATTGATAATACATATATTGTAAAATAAATACTTAAATCACTTGCCTGCTTTACAAATGAAAATGTGCAAATAATACTTATAAGTTTTATTACTGTATTTCTTACAACTGTCTTTTTAAATTCTTCCATCCCTTGGAAAAACCAACTTATATCAATACAATTTCCAAGTATTTCAAGGACTAATATTTTATAATATGTGCTAAAATATCTATTCCCGACTTATAAAAATAAAATAAAATATAGCAAGTGATATAAACATTGTTATAAATCTTAAAATAAGTACTTCCCAGAAAATCCTACTATATGCTTTTTTATCACTTTGCTTATATGCTATTTCTCTTTGCCCATATAATGCTATTCCAAGAGAACCAAATAGTATAAAATATGCAGAAATTGATGTTGTGTAACTATATATTCCTAAATTTTCAGCTCCTAAAACTCTTGATACATATGGTGTTGTAATCAGTGGTAAAATTAAAATTAGCACTTGATATATTAAATTATATATATAGTTTTTTGTTATACTTTTACTTTTCATTACTTAGCTCCAACTTTTTTTCTATGTAATATAGAAACTAATCTATATGTTACATAATTTGTACTTTCTAATAGTTTAACAGTCCTCTTATTTTTAAATTTATTATATATATCTAACGATTTCTCCTTTGTATTTTTTATCATATCTTGTATTGCTTGTCTATGCTTTTTTTCTGGTTTATAAGATAGTAAGATACTTAAATGTGTTCCAAGCATTTCAGATATGCGGTTTGCCATATAATTTGCTTTTTCATCTTCCATTTTATTTTTATTTCTTTGATAATTCTCAATATGATGATTTAAAACTAATTCATGCATTTTTATATTCTTTTGTAAACTTTCAATACTCATACTTTGTGTAGATAAAGATACTCTATACATGTATATAATAGTATCTAAAAATGCTACTGAACTTATGAAAGGTATTGGAAATAGTAAATATTCTGTATCTGTATAAAAACAATTATCTAATTTAATATCATTATCCTGCAATATTGCTGTCTTATATGTAATATTATGCATTTCTAATTTTAAATTTTTGCATACATCTTTGAAATCTAATATCTTTCCATATTCTACATTATCTAAATGCTGTGGTACTTCCTCTTCAGTATCATTATCTACTAAGCAATAATTTGTAACAAGCATGTCCACATCATTTTTCTCTAAAAACTTTATATATAGTGGCATGTTTTCTGTATTAACCCAGTCATCTCCGTCAACCATTCTAAAGTATTTACCAGTTGCATTCTTAATTCCGATTATTTACAGTAGATCCAGGGCCAGCATTTGACTGTTTTATAAGTCTTATACTACCTGGATATTTATTTTCATATACAGAAACTATTTCTGCTGTTTTATCTTTTGAACCATCATCTATAACCAAAACTTCTACTTTGTCTCTTACCTCTGAATTCACAAAAGAGTCTAAGTTTTTTTCTATAAATTTTTCAACATTATATGCTGCAACTGAAACACTTAATATTTTACTCATTTTTGCTACCTTCCTCCTTTAGACTACATGTATAATACATTAAATATGATAAAAGCATCCAAAATACTGTTGATATTGGGGAATCCACATATACAAGTTCAGTCATTACCAATGTAGAAACCAAAATTAATATAAGAATTGGTAATATAAATAATACTACATTTGCGTCTTTATCCATTATCTTTTTAGCATTTTTTAAGAATATAACTATTAAGAATATTCCAAATCCATAAAATACAACTACACCAACTGTTCCTTGTGATACTAAAATGTCAAAGAATAAATCATGCATACTATCAAAATCCATATGGTCATTATTCACTATATAAAGTGTAGGATCATTAGCTTTTGCATAAGAGATTATATTTTTTCTAGAAACACCAAATACAGCGTTATCTTTATAAATTTCAAATGCACTTTCCCAAATTTCAAATCTCCTGTTACTTATATCTCCTGCAATATCCCCTTCTCTTCCTATGTTAGTTGGCTTAGTCTCAGAAGTATGTACCAATGTTGAAGCAAAATTATATATTTTTTTTATAGTTGTTGGAGAAGTTGCAATAACTAATAATACCAAAAGTGATATTCCTGTTTTTTTCATATCTTTTTTGAAATTCATTATAGCATATATAATCATTAAAGTTACTATACCTGCCATTAAACACATTTTTCCTGTTCTCGAATCAGAAAAAGCTACATAACTTGCTTGTAAAATTATATTTAATATGTGTAATATCTTTATTTCCTTTTTATCTGATTGTATAAAGAAGTATACTGACATAACTATTGAAATACATGCCATTACAGCTGCAATATTAGGATCCCAATAAGCTCCAAATAATCTTCCCCATGTAAATCCATATACTAGGTCTGGCCCAACCTCTTGTGGAATAAATGCAGAATATCCGAACAATCATTTCCACAAAACTAATTATAGATAATATAGCCATTATTGCTATAAACACATTTGATATAATCTTTATTTGTTTTTTATAATAAACAGGTTCTTTATTACAATCATAAGCATAAAGTATACCAAATTGATATATCATCCATGCCATTGCTCTTATATTTTCATATATTCCATATCTTCTTGCTAAAACTGTAGAAATGAAAAAGCTTAGAGTAAAAAGTACTAGTAGTATTAATCCCTTACTTTTATAGTATCTTTTTATATGTATTAATCTATATGCTAAAATAATAAGTCCAAGAAAGACTGTAGGCCATAAAAAAACAGATATTATTTTATGACCAAATGTTATATTGCAAGCTTGCATAAATCCTACTATTATAAATAATACTTTAAATACTATACTTATTATTTCTTCATATTTATCGGGTATTTTCAATTTTTCTGTTATATTTAATTTCATGATTTGTTTTCCTCCTAGTTAATAACAGCACCAAGTAGTACTGCTTCATTTGTTATTCCCTAATTTTTTCTAATAAATAATTATATTAAATTGTTCTTTCATATTTCTATTATCATATTTCTTTGCATTTTCTGTAAATATGGCACTTCCTCTTTGAATATTTGCTAATTCTCTTATTTTTTTACACCAAATTGTACTATCTGTTATTGGAAGTAAATAACTATTTTCAGTTATTATTACATCATTTGAAATTGTATCACTAAATATTGCTGGTAATCCTGAAACCTCAGCTTCTATCCCGAGATATTGGAAGTCCTTCAAAATTTGATGGTAAAATAAAGAGATCCATAGCTTGTAAATAATGATTTGCATTATTTACTACACCTGTAAATGTAATTCTGTTTTCTAATCCTAAAGTTTTAACTAAGTCTTTTATCTGATCAAATTCATCTCCTTCTCCTATAAGAAGTAGATGATATTTATTATTTTCTTTGCTTAATTCTTCAAATATCTTTATGATAAATTTATGATTTTTTTGATAAACAAAATTTCCTATATGTCCTATTACAAACTTTTCTTCTATCTCTAGCTCTTTCCTCATTTTTTCTCTTATTTCATTATTATACCTAAATTTCTCAAAATCAATCATATTATATATTATTTTAAATTTATCTGATTTTAATATTTGCTTAGGGTAAAGCCATTCTCCTGCCTCTTTTGAGCATGCCAAAAATAAGTCGCCAAATCTATATAAGATTACTCTAAATATATAATTTAAAAATGTAAATATATTTCTTTTCAATTTACTTGATTTAGATGAACCTGATGAATGACTATGTATAACTACTTTTTTTACTCCTGACCTTTTTGCTGCTATTGCAGAAATACAATTAAAGCTTTCAGAAATATTTAAATATGCTATATCATAGTTTCCTTCTTTATATATCTTTTTTAAAGCTTTATATTTTCTAATAGGATGTACAAGTCTTGGAACTTCTATAAGTTTACTATTATATTTTTTTAGACACTCTGCAATATCTTTTTCCTTTTTTGTTGTTAAAAAATCTATTTGTATATCTTTATTATGTACTATATCTAGAAAATTTAATAAATATTTATCTATTCCACTATGCTTTCCATCTATTATATATCCTACTAATATTTTTTTCATTTAAACTCCTACTTTCTACCTGTTTTCTTTCTATATACATTCCAAGTAAATTTATAAAGTTTAAATCCAAATTTAGTAGACAAGATTCCAAATTTGTCCCTTTTAGGTGCACACTTGTCTTTCAAAATTCTATTTCCATTTTCCTTTATATATTTCATAAGCTTTTTTTGTTCATCAGGAAACTCTTTTTCACTCATTGCAAGCTGTGACAATGTGCTAAGATATGAATACATAATTCTTCTATCTGCAGCTTTTTCTAAATCTGGATATTTGTTTTTTATAAAATTACACATTTCCTCAGTAGACACTATTAAATCCATTTTGCTAGGAGAAAATTCTCTATTACTAATAGATTCCTCTCGTATTATGTAATTATATGTAGATTTCGAAATAATTGAAATTCTTTTGCTTTTGTCTACTAATTTATATGTAGTTGCTGCATCTTCAAATAGTCTTCCTTTTGGATATCTTACATTTCTAAAAAGTTCTGTTTTATATAGTTTAGCCCAAGCAGATAGATCTATTCCTTCATCATATAAAATTCTTTTCAAAACTTCTTTAGATTCTAAAACTGATTTTTCATTAGTTTCTTTATCAAGTATAGTACCTGTTGGATAAATAACTCTGTGAGAACTTATAGCCATATCAGTATTATCTTTACTTATTGCCGAATAAAGTACTTCTACATAATCACTATCTATATAATCATCTGAATCTATAAGTGATATATATTTTCCTTTAGCAATATCAATTCCTGCATTTCTAGCATCAGAAAGTCCACCATTTTCTTTATGTATAACCTTTATTCTGCTATCTCTTTTAGTATAACTTTCACAAATATTTCCACAATTATCTGGTGAACCATCATCTACTAAAATAATTTCTAGCTTTTTATAAGTTTGATTTAATATTGATTCAATACACTTTTCTATACATCCTTCTACTTTATATACAGGTACAATAATTGTTATTAATTCTTCCATATTATTTAAAAACTCTTTTCATATTTTTTTCCTGTAAATTTAGCCATCAGAAAAGATGAACCTTTTTTGGCCCAGTTTATTTGCTCAATATCCATTACTCTTACTTCTTTATATTGTAATTTATTTTGATTGATCCAAATATTTAATAAAAGCTCTGATATTCTTCCAAAAAATCTAGCATGAAATGTATCATACTGTCTTGGGTCTATTCTCTTTTCCAATTCAAATAATATATCAAACAACCATGTACAATAATCATTTAATATCTCTTTTTTCATAATGAACATATTAAACATATGAGCTGATGTAGATTTATGTAATGTATCAAACTCTTCTAAATATTCTGGATATTTTTCCTTTAATATATTCCTTGTCTCATCCAATGGTTCAATATACATAGTGTGTTTATAATGTGAGTATAATGTCTCTATATAATATCTTCTCTTCTTTGTAAGTATTATATCAGTATTTTCTAATATATCACTTGCATTAGTCTTATCAAGTACTTTAGTTATTCTCTCATCAGCTTCTTTTGGAAGTCTTTTTTCAATTGTAAAATGTCTCCTATAATGAGCAAGCCCTATATAATCTGCATTTAGATTTTTCCATGCCCAATAAAGACCTGTGAGTTCACAATAATATGGATTTTTTACTGAAATATTATCTCCCTCACTATCTTTTTGATAACCTAAATCTTCTTTCTTTAATGAGCTCCCAACACATACGGGTATGTACATTTCATCTTTAGGCATGTTATATTTTTTATGTGTTGCAACTATCACTTTTATATCTTTCACTATGCGTTTTTCCCTTTCTTGATAAATTAAAGAGTATACTTTTACATTTTATCATCTTATGTTCATTTTATTGTACTCACATTATACTTTTTTCTGCTTCAAAAGTCAACAAAAGTAATGTAAAATTAATTATTAGTTCATTGACTTTGTTTTTATTTTGTTTTAATATTAACTTCGGCACTAAAAATTGTAATTTTTTGTAAGTTTTAGTAATTTTTTACGGAGGAAAAATATGTTAAATTTTGTTCTATGTGATGATAATTCAAATTTTTTAAACAGCTTAGATAAAACTCTAAACAAATTAATATTAAAAAATGATTTTAATGCAAAAATCGGTTTTAAGTCCACAAAAATTTCAGAAGTTCTAGATTATATAAATTCAAACAAAACTGATGTACTATTTTTAGATATTCACCTTAATTCAAGTGAGAATGGTTTAAATGTTGCCGAAAAAATTAGAAAAGCAAATAAAGATATCTACTTTATATTTACAACACGGACATTTAGAATATACTTTTTTAGCTTTTCAAGTTAAATCTTTTGATTATATACCCAAACCTATTACCTCAGAAAGGTTAGAAAAAACTTTAGTAAGATTGTTTGATGATGTAAATTTTTCTTCAAACAATTTTATTCCGTTAAATAGCAAAACATATGTTAATCAAAATGACATTCACTATATTCAAAGAGAAGGCATGAAATTAGTTTTTAAAACTCATTTGGATACTTATGAAACTTATAGTTCATTCAATAAGATCTCTCATAAGCTTCCAAGTAATTTTGTAAGATGTCACAAATCATATATAGTAAATGTTAATAACATAAGTCATATAGAAGCTGGGTCTAATACACTCTTCTTTTCTAATGACTCAAAATGCTATATCGGACCAAAGTATAAAACCAAATTTATGGAGGTAATTAATAATGGAATTTTTAACAACACCTAATGAGGGGTTAATAGGGATAATCTTCAATAAATGGGGTATCCCTTTTATTTTTATAGAAGCTACCGTTTTTGCATTGCTTTTTACACAAATTCTAAAAATATCATTTACTAGAAAACAATTAATCATCTATGTAATTAGTATTTCATTTATCTCTGCACTTTCTAATACATTGCTTGGAAAACCTCTTAGTACATATTTTAATATGATTGTAGAAGTTATATTAATTATGGCTATATTTAAAGTAAAATTTTTTAAAGCTATTATTGCTGAATTTATTCCTGCAATGATTAGTGCCATATTGGAAGTGCTGTTTAGCATATTATATGTAGTTTTATTTAAAGGAAACTATGAAGAAATACTAACAATACCTTTAGTTAGAGTTCCTATAACTCTTCTTATATACTTATTCACATATATCTTATATAGACTTGTTAAATATAATAAATTCAATATTGCATTATCTGAAAACATGAACAAGAAAAACAAAATTATGCTTACATTAAACTTCACTTTTGCAATAATTGCAATTGGTGTTCAGATTTATATTATTGTATTTTATTTAAATGAACTATCACTACTTGTAGCTTTGATGAGTATCATATCATTAACATCTTATTTCGCAGTTAGTATTATAAGTTTATTAAAAACAGTAAAATTAGAAGCTGCAAGAAAATCTTTAGAAGAAGCAAAATTATATAATAAAACTCTTCAAATTTTACATGATAATCTTCGCTGTTTTAGACACGATTTTAGTAATATTATGCAATCTATTGATGGATATATCTCAAACAGTGATATGAAAGGTTTGAAGAAATATTATACTGGTATAAAAGATGAATGTAATATTTCAAGTAATCTAACTTTGCTAAATCCTAATTTAATAAATGATTCTGCTTTATATAGTTTAATAACTTCAAAATATCACTTAGCAGAAAATTTAGGTATTTCATTTAATATAAATATTTCAGTAAACTTTAATGCCATATCAATATCTCCTTACACACTCACAAGAATTTTAGGAGTACTTATAGATAACGCAATAGAAGCTGCAAAAGATTCTGAAGAAAAGGAGATATATTTCGAAGTAACAAAAACTTTTAGAAGTACATCTATAAAGAAAAGTACAATTTCAATAGAAAATACATATTCAAATAAAGAAGTAAATATAGATAGAATTCGTGAAAAAGGTTACTCTACTAAAATATCAGATGAAGAGTCACATGGACTTGGACTATGGGAAGTAAACAAAATACTAAAGAAAAGTAAAAATTTGAATTTATATACAACTAAAACAGAAAAATTTTTTAGGCAAGAACTAGAAATATTTGATGAAGAAAATTAGAAAAATAGGGCATGGTTGTAGAAGGGCACTAGCGTCTCGCTGCGTTTACTTAATTAGCACTAATGTGCGTTTCAGCGTGCAGCGTGTGAATAGTGGCAGTCTTAACTACAACAATTTGTTCAACAGCAATGATAGTGATAATAACTATGATAGTGCGGTGCGCCCCGTAGCTTCTATAACTTGAGGTTACATGATTAATGGTCATGTAAGAGAAAAATAGAAACAAACCATTGTCCTTTAGCTAAAAGCTATAAAGTAAAAATAGATAAATACAGTTGTTAGTAGAAGATTTTCGAAAAGGACTATATTTTAGGACTATTTTTAAGATAGTGTAAAAACTATCTTTTTTCTATATAAATAAAAAAGAATAAGGTTCCTAAATATCATATATAATAAAAGAAGAGAAGTGTATTGCTACACCTCTCTTTTGTCATTTTTGTAACTTTATTTTTGATAGTTTATTACTATCATTTAAGGAAATATTATATTAATTTTGTTTAGATTATTAATCTTTTTTTACCAATGATGCTGGCATTTTTGGTTGATGTATTGCACCAATTATCCAACATGCAGCATTATTTGATTTAGCAGTCTTTTCTGCTAATTTAGCTAAAGTTTTTACCATTAAAAAACCCTCCTTTTCTTTTGTAAATTTATATAACACAAGATATAAGCCGGCATTAAATCTTGTATTATCCATACACTTCATATCCATATTTGTTTTTAAACAATATGTATATAGGTCTTGTCATCATCACTGTGCGAATCAGACACCCAAATATTAAAATATTTGAAATAACTATGTTTTTAAGGAGAACTGAGATTATTAAACTTATTGTAAGTACTATGCAAGCCATGATTTTTTTGAATTTTCTTTCCTTTTTTCTAAGTATTGGCACATTTTCTGTATCTGCTGGCGCATAGACAATTGACATTATTATCCCAAATATCCATACAGCAAATATAACTATATACCTTTCAGGATTTATTTCCATAAGTACATTTTTACTTAAAATGGCACAACTACAATATATACTTGGAGTTGCTATCATACATGCAACATGTGTTTTAGCATGTGCACCGCCTGCAAAGAATGTATATGGGAGAAGTATTATATACGATAATATTGTTAGTTTAAAGACGCCAAGAATATATGCAATAAGAAGCATTATTACAAGTTTTGGGGCTTCTCCTATTATCATTTTTAGACCATAGTCTATAACTTCCAATCTTGCTTCATCTATATCTGGTATTTCTTTTCTTATTTTAATATTTATTTTTTCACAAATATTATCTAACAATTTATCTATCATAATTTTTATATTATTCTCCTTAAGACAAATTTGACCGTAAGTAGATTTTACAACCATTTAAGATTATTTTTCCTAGATTTTTATAAATTGGTAACTTTTCCTTTACATATTTTTGATTTTTTTATTTTATATATTCTTTTTTCGATTTGATAAAATTTCAGTTTTTTAATCTCTTAAGCAAGTTATAAATCACTTTGTTCTTTTATATTAAGTCAAATATTATCTATTTAATTACCTGACTTTACATTTCTGACTATCTATTCACTTTACTCTTTATAAAAAACTAGCTATTTTTATTATAGCTAGTCTATTTTTAAATCTTCTATTATTTTCCAAGTTCCATTTATTTCGGGAAATGCCTTAAAGCTTAAGTATTCCTTTGTTACTGGGTGATAGAAACTTAATTTATATGCCCAAAGCGCAATTTGCTTTCCGTCTCCCTCTTGTTCCATATTTTTGATCTCCATATATACTATGACCTACACCTGCAAGCTGTACTCTTATTTGATGATGTCTTCCTGTATGAAGTAAAACTTTTACAACTGATAAATCTATTTCTTCATTATATTTTAATATCTCATAATCTAATTTTGCAAGTTTCGCACTCTTTGTTCCTTCATTTACAATTCTACTTGTATTTTTTTGCTGATTTTTCAAAAGGTAATTTTCCAAAATACCTTTTTCTTCTTCAAATTTCCCATCTACAACAACTAAATATTCCTTTTGTATTCGTCTTTCTCTTACTTCCTCACTAAGTCTTGCAGCCGCTTTTGATGTTTTAGCAAATACCATAATTCCGCCCGAACAGGTCTATCTAATCTATGTATAAGTGCAAGATATACATTTCCAGGCTTATTATATTTATCTTTTAAATATTCCTTTATCAAAGTCAACATATCTAAATCTTCTGTTTTGTCTCCTTGAGATGGAATATTAGGCATTTTTTCTACAACTATTATATGATTATCTTCAAATATTACATTTAATTTCTGCATTTATTTCTCCCATCTACCATAAATACCGACATGGTAATACTAGCTTTGACTCTTTCATAGGTAGTCCAATTTCTCCTGAACATATTTTTCCATTATATTTCTTACCAACTGTTATATTTAATATATTCTCTAGTACCTTACCAGATATTCCAGTTGTATATGAGTTTATTAGGAAAAATAACGGATTATCTGATAAAACCTCCTTGCACAAATTCACTAAATCATAAATGTTATCTTCAAACTGCCAAACTTCTCCATTTGCTCCTCTTCCATAAGAAGGTGGATCCATAATTATCCCATCATATTTATTTCCTCTTCTAATTTCTCTATTTACAAATTTCACTACATCATCAACAATATACCTAACTGATCTATTTGACAAGTTTGAACTCTCTACATTTTCTTTTGCCCAAGTAACCATTCCTTTTGAACTATCTACATGGCATACACTAGCTCCTGCACTTAAACAAGCAACTGTTGCACCTCCTGTATATGCAAATAAATTTAGCACTTTTATATCTCGTTTCGCTCCTTTTATCTTTTCTATCATCCAGTCCCAATTTACTGCTTGCTCTGGGAAAAGCCCTGTATGTTTAAATCCCATTGGTTTAATATTAAATGTTAGATTCTTATATTTTACTTGCCAAGAACTTGGTAGCTTATTTTTATATTCCCAGCTACCTCCTCCTGTCTTGCTTCTATTATATCTTGCGTTTTGTTTTCTCCATTCATTTGGTCTTTGTTTTTCTTTCCATATTATTTGTGGGTCAGGTCTAACAAGAACTATATCTTTCCATTTTTCTAATTTCTCACCATTTGCCATATCTATTATTTCATAATCTTCCCAGTTTTTTGCAATTTCCATTACTTCTCCTTTTCTACATTGTGCTCAAAATATTAAAAAAGCTAATAATTAATATTACATTAATTACGCTAAAAACTAGTCCTAAAACAATTAATAATGTCATAAATCTTTTCATTTGTAATCCCCCCTCAAAAAAATATATTCCTTTAAGGTTAGATATATTACAAATTTTAGTCCAAAAATTTCGCTGTTATTCTAAATCTTTTTGGATTTTTTTAGCTAATTCCTCATTTATACCTTTTACTTGTTTTAATTCTTCTATACTTGAGTTCTTTATATTTTTGACACTTCCAAATTTTAAAAGTAAAGCTTGTCTTTTCTTTTCTCCTATTCCTTCTATATCATCTAATGCAGATTTTGTCATCTCTTTATCTCTTAATTTTCTATGATATTCTATCGCTGTATCATGCACTGTATCTTGAAATCTTGTAATTAAATTCATAGCATTTTCTGAAAGAGGTATTTCTACTCTTTCTTCATTTATAAGTGCTTTTGTTCTATGTTTATCATTTTTTATCATTCCATAAATTGGTATCTCTACATTACATTTCTTACAAGCTTCCTTTGCAGCTCTTATTTGTGTTATTCCACCATCTACAAATATTAAATCAGGCAATTTTCCAAAACCACCTTTTTCGCTATCTAAAGAGCGTCTTATTCTTCTTTCTATTACTTCTTCCATACATCTTGGGTCGTCTTGTCCAAATACTGTTTTTATTTTAAATCTTCTAGACAATGATTTATTTATCTTCCCATCTTGTAATACACACATTCCTGCAACAATATTAGTTCCAGATATATTTGAAATATCAAATGTTTCAATTTTATTTGGGAATTTATCTAAATTCAATATCTCTTTTAATTCACTTAAAATTTCATATTTATCTGCAGTATTGTTTTCTAATGTAACTTTTGCATTATTTTTTGCCATCTCCACAAATCTTAACTTTTCTCCACGCTTAGGAGATTTTATCTCAATCTTTCTTCCAACATTTTCTGATAATATATCTGAAATTATCTCTTCATCCTCAATTTCTTCTTCTATCATAATTTTGCTAGGCAAGTTTTCTGAACCTATATAATACTGTTTTATAAATCCAGATATTATTTCTGATGTTTTCATATCTCTTAGCTCATTTAAAAAGAAATGTTCTCTTCCTATCATTTTACTAGAACGCACAAAAAAAACTTCAACACAAACAGATAAATCATTTCTTGCAATTCCTATTACATCTATATCATTATTAGCAAAACTAGATACTTTTTGTTTTTGTGATATATTCTCAATTGCTATCATTCTATCCCTTAATATAGCTGCTGCTTCATATCTTTGCTCCATAGCAGCTTTCTTCATTTCTATTTCCATTTCTTTTTTTATAGTATCAATTTTTCCGCTCTAAGAGCAGCATAATTTGGTCTATCTGTTTTTTATATTCTTCTTTTGACACACTATTTGCACAAGGTCCAAGACATCTTCCTATATGATAATTCAAACATACTCTTTTATTAGACTTAAAATTTTTACATTGCCTTATTTTAAATCTTTTCTTTATAAAATCTACCATCTCTTTTGCACTACCTGGATTTGCATATGGTCCAAAATACTTTGCTCCATCATGTTTTAATCTTCTTGTGATATATATACTTGGATACTCTTCTTTTATATCTATCTTTATATATGGATAACTTTTATCATCTTTTAATAATACATTAAACTTTGGTCTATTCTTTTTTATTAAATTACATTCTAATATCAGAGCCTCAGCTTCATTATCTGTTACAATATACTCAAAATGGTCTATTAAAGAAACCATTTTAAGTATCCTTGCTGTTTTATTTGTTTTTCTAAAGTATTGCCTTACCCTATTTTTCAAAGATATAGCTTTTCCAACATAAATGATATTATCATTTTTGTCTTTCATAAGATAAACACCGTGGCTTACCTGGAAGTTTTTTTAATTCTTCCTCTATATTGAACATTTCTTCCTCCTATCTATAGCTAGGAAACTGCTTGATATCGCAAATATGCTACTTGTTTTTTAACCTTCTAATGTTGCAACATAAGGCATATTACGATAATTATTATCTATATCAAATCCAAAACCAACAATATATTTATTTGGAACTTCAAATCCTATATAATCTATTGGAACTTCTATTTCTCTTCTTTCAGCTTTATTTGCAAGAGTACAAACTTTTAAAGTTCTTGGATTTTTAGATCTTAAGTGATCTATTAAATACCTCATACTTCTTCCTGTATCTATTATGTCTTCAACTATTAAGACATCTTTTCCCTCTATTGATTCTCTTAAATCTGTTCTTAAAGTTATTTCTCCTGTTGTATCTGTTCCCTCATAACTAGATATTGTAATGAACTCATATTTTAATTTTGTTTTCATTTTTAAAGTTAACTCTACTGTAAAAAATACTGCACCTCTCATTACACAAACTATTGTAATTTCTTTTCCTAAATAATCATTGTCTATTTGCTCAGCAAGTTCTGCAATTCTTTTATCTAATTCTTCTCTGCTTATTAGTTCCTTAAAATTATTGTTCATTTTGTATTCTCCTTTTTAATATAATAATATTAATATTATACTATTTTTTGGAGTTTTTTGCAATATATTATAAAAATGCATTCTATATCAAAAGTCTCTGCATATATAAGCAAAAAAGATAGTTTTTACACTATCTTAAAAACAGTCCTAAAATATAGCCCTTTTCGAAAATTTCCTACTAGCAACCATATTTATCTATTTTTACTTTATAGCTTTAGCTAAAGGACATTGGTTTGTTTCTATTTTTCTCTTGCATAACCGTTAATTATGCAACCCCAAGTTATAGAAGCTACGGGGCGCACCGCACATGCAGTGTTATTAGTGCTAGCACTGCTGGAGTTGAACAAAAAATTATAGTTAAGACTGCCACTATTCACAATCTGCACGCTGAACCACGCATAACTACTGTTCAAGTTAACGCAGCGAGACGCTAAGTGCCCTTCTACAACCATACCCTACGAGATTAATCTATTGTTTCTTTTTTCTATTACATATTAACTTCTTCTGTAGTTATATTTACAATCTCATATATGTCTTCTACTTCCTTTTCTAATTCCTACTTTTCTCCTTTTTGTAACCATACCTTTCTATTAATTTTGTATCCAATATATGTTTTAGTCTCAAATGTACTAGATAAGGATTTATTATAAACAATGACCATAGTTTTAATTTATCTTCTTTATTTATTCTTACTCTCTTTAACTGTTTAATTAACTTTGATAATTCTATTGTATATAATATTTTTACTCCAATGTCAATATATTGTTTTTAATTTGTATAAAAAATATAGTATATTGAAGTCGTCTCACATAATTTCCACTTATACCAAAAGACAACAAAAGCAATTTTTTCTTTATTGACATTACAATGTAAAAAAACATATAATTAAAATTGTTCAGGCAAAGACTTATTTCATTTGAACAATTTGAATTACTATGGCTTGACACTCGTATAGTACAAGTCATTGGTAATAGAAGTTGAAAAATGTGGAAAGGATAACTATTATGAAAATTCGGAAATCCTTGCTTGCTACGGTTATGTCCGTTATGATGGTCATTTCCGTAACTAGCACCTGCTTCGCTATGGAGATCTATGATCCGATGAGCACCTCCACCACACAAACCGCTGGGCCGACTGATGAATTGGCTCAGGAGGTTTTGAACATGGCGGAAGAGATGGGGGGAACTATTCTGTATGCGGGTGTTGGAACCAGTGATGGTGTTATGCCTCTTAACTGGAACTCCAATACTTGGCAAGGAGTAATTGTCCCTATGAGCAAAATTCAAGGTTCTGTCCAAGTTCCAAGTGGAAACTTGTCGATTGTTTGGGGTACCAGCCTTGAATATGGGGCAGATCCATCTGCTACATTCGTGTGCTCGGGTATTGGTCAAACAAAGACGCTGTATGGCAACAATTCAACAGCCTCATATTCATTGGGGCCGATAACAGCAGGTACCTACAATTTTACCATCAGAGAAGGTAAAAATGTGGCTGGATTGTATCGCTATGCGTTCTGCTTCCTTGTTACCTAAGTGCTGTTATAACTGGCCTCTATACAACGATAAGTAGCTAACACACACATTTAATTTAAAACATTTTTCAACTTCGGAGGGGTGCCTTGTCTAAGAGGTGCCCTTTCTTTTTTTATAAAATTATATTCTTCAAATGAATATAATTTATTAGATTATTCTAATATGTTTTTCCAGAAAAAATAAAAAAAACATTTTATGACATCAATGAAACCTGTGATTTTCCAGAAAAAATATTTGATAGACTTTTTTAAAATTAGAAATAAAATTACATATTATGAAAGGAGAAAAATATGGAAATATTAAAAATAGAAAATTTAAGTAAATGCTATGGGAAAAATGACAACAAAATACAAGTGTTGTATAATATGTCTTTTTCAATAAAAAGAGGAGAATTTGTGTCTATTGTTGGTGCAAGTGGTTCTGGTAAATCAACCTTATTGCATATTATTGGAGGAATTGATAAAGCAGATAGTGGAACAGTAATAGTAGATGGGCAAAGCATACAGGGACTGTCAGATAAGGAACTTGCTAAATATAGGAGAAACAGTGCAAGTTTAGTCTTTCAATTTTATAATCTAATACCAATTTTAACTGTTAAGGAGAATATATCATTACCAACAATTTTAGATGGAAAAGAAGTGAACGATAAAAAATTAACAGAAATTATCAATATTTTAGGATTAAAAGGTAAAGAGGAAAATCTACCAAACCAACTTTCTGGTGGTGAACAACAGAGAGCTTCAATAGGAAGAGCATTATTTAATAATGCAAAAATTTTACTTGCTGATGAACCAACAGGAAACTTAGATAGTCATAATTCAGAAGAAGTTATAAAATTATTAAAAGAATATAATGCAAAATATGGTCAAACAATAATTATTGTAACACATAACATTGATATTGCAAAACAAACTGATAGAATTATAACTATACAAGATGGAAGAATAATAAAAGATGAGGTACAATAAAATGAAAAATATATCAGACTTTGCAATAAAAGATTTAAAAAGTAATAAAAAAATGACTGTATCGATAATTTTAGCAATTATCATTTCAGTAGTACTAATTAACTCTGTTATTACTTTGGCATTAAGCTATCAAGAATATATGATAAATATATCAAGAAGTAAAGAAAATTGGGAAACAAGATTTGAAAATATACAATATGAAAATATAAATTATATAGAAAGCAATGATAATATTAAAGAAATTGCAATAGTCCAAAATCTAGGAATATCGGAACAGAGTTATGATGGCTTTATACCAACAATGATTCATCTAAAAGCTTATGATACTAATGCAATGAAGAACTTAAGCATAAATTTAAAAAAAGGCAGATTACCACAAAAAACAAATGAAATTATCATTACTGAAAATCTGGAGCTTCAAATTGGAGACAAATTAGAAGCAACCATTAATGGAAAAAATTTTATATTCGATATTGTGGGGAAAATTGAAAGTACAGAATTTGATGAATTTAAAGAAGTTGATTATAATAGAACAATTAAAATAGATGGTGCAATAACACTATGTGAAAAAGAAAATATTAGTCCAAAGGAACTTGTTAATATATCAGTTATTAGTAATGATATTTCTAAAATCTATAAAAGTATAGAAGAAATATATGAAAAAATAAATTTAAAAGGAGAATTGTCTGATATAAATATACTATATAATGACGAAATACTTTCCTATGCTTGTGTTGCTAAAGAAGGATCAGATTTCCAAAAAAGTATTACAATAGTAGTTCGGGATAGCAATATCAATTATTATGATTTCAGCTATGTCATTAATATATAACATATTTAAGATTTCTATAAGTGAAAGAGAAAAAAACATTGCCGCTCTTTCTTCCATTGGAGCCTCTAAATATCAAATATTTAAAATATACTTTATAGAAGTATGTATAATAACTGTCATAGGACTATTAATAGGATTTTTAATAAGTTTTGGAATAAATTTTATGTTGATAAATATTTTAAATAATTTATTTAAAACTATGCGAATTGATATATTAACAGGATCTTTAGTAAAAGATGCAAGTACAAATGTTGATTTGCATTTAGTTATTTGTTTATCTAGTATGATAATTTCTATTATATTAGTGATTATAACTATAATATTATCTGTATGTATTCCTATTATGAATATAAGCAAAACAACCATAATAGAGAGATTAAGAAAAAATAAATTCAATAAAATAAATAAAAAAATAGTAAAAACACCTAAAATAATAAGGAAAGTATTCAAAGCATCAGGCGATTTAGCATATAAAAATGTAAGGAGAAGTCGCTCAAAATATATAACAATGGTAATATCTTTAACAATAAGTATAGTAATGTTTATGAGTGTTAGTGGATATATATCAAATTTAAACTCGTATAATAAGTTAGATATATTAGACTACAACTATAGTTTTTATGCATATAGCTTTGGAAACGAAAAAGATTATTCAAATGATGTTATAGAAACTTTGAATCAACTTGATTTAATTGATGATATATATGGATTACATCTCTTCAATACTTTATTCCACATTGTTCAAAACAATAATATAAATTCATCACTCAAAATATCATTAAATAAGATAGAAAGACTTCGTAAAGGTTTAGATTTAGAAGAAGATGGTTCTATTGAAATTCCCGCTGAGATATTGCTTTTTGATGATAATACATATAATAATTATTTAGCTGAAATTGGAGAAAATATAAAATTAAATAAAGGTGAATGTATACTTGTTAATTATTATGATTCTAAAACAAAATACTTTGATGGATTATATTTAACAAATTATGAAATTGGAGATAAAATAACTTTAAATACTAAAGAAAGAAATAATGAATTAGATGAGATAATGAATCAGCTAGCAAATCTCCTTGGTGGAAAAGTTGACAATGAAAATAGAGAATCAGAATTAACTATAAAAGCTGTTTCTAATGTTATACCAAAATGGGCTAGGCGAAATATAGATCATTGTAGCATTTATTTAATAGTGAATGTTGAAACCTTTGAAGAAATGTATCAGAAACTTTTTAAGATATCACCAGGCGATAGGCTACATTATTATATTAAATCTAGAAATCCAAATGCAATAGATGGAGTAATAGAAGAATTAAATAAAAACTATGATAGAGGAACAAGAATATATGGAGAAAATTATATGTTAGCTCAACAATTAATGTACAATGAAAAAAATATAAAAGAAATTTTATTATATAGTTTCTTAATACTAGTAAGCATTTTGAGTATAATCAATGTTTTTAATGTAATAATTTCAAATATGAAATTGAGAAAAAATGAAATAGCAGAATTAAGAGCAATCGGAATGTCAAAGGAACAGTTAAATAAGATGTTTATATTAGAAGGAATATTTTATGGAATTAGTTCAGTAATATTGGGCGGAATGATAAGTTTAGCTATATTATATACTTTATATAAAAATATGATTGATATAGAATTATATGCATTTTCATTTCCTTGGATAAATTTTGTTATAGCTATTATAACAGTTTATATGGTAATTTTCATAGGCATTGGATATGCTAAGGGACAAATTAAGAAAGAAAACATATCAGAACTTATAAAAGGAAAAATATAGAATTATATTTTAGTACAGACAGCAATAAAATTTTAATGTGCTAGTAAGAAATTGTAGTATTTTTCAACATAAAAAAGTGAGAATTTGGAACCGTCCCATTTTCTCACTAATTTTTATTTACAAACTTTTTTTGTTATGTTATAATTTCTTTATAATATAAGGGAGGTAAAGCAAAAATGAACCAAATTTTATATACAGGTAAGAATAGTGGCCCTGCTTCAATAAAATCAATTGTTAGATTTTTTGCAATTTCCATAATCGTTTTAGGTGTGATATTTATAGGGGAAGGTTCTTATGCTTTATATGAATATGATAAATTAAATAGAGAAGTAATAGATAATACAGTTCCAGAAATAGCATTTGATAGGAATGAGAATAATGCAGTTATCAATATAACTCATAATAAAGGAATTTCAAGAATTAGTTATCACTGGAATGATGAATTAGACACAATAGTTAGAGGAAATGATCAAAGTACAGTTGTATTAGATAACATATCTATTTCAGCAGGAAGAAATACACTTCATGTAACAGCAACAGACATAAATGGAAAATCAAGTGAATCTTCTTATGAATATGCTTATGATGGAATTTGTATTGATCTTTCAGTTATAGATAGCACTTACTTAAAGATTACTACTTCAGATGTTACTGGACTTTCAGATATTACCTTTAAGTGGAATAATTCTGATGAAATTCGAGCTTATGCAAAAACAGAAGACCCTACAGTAATAGAACAAATGACAGAAATACCAACAGGTTTAAATACACTTTCAATTACAGCGGTAAACTCTTCTGGTAAAACTTTAACAAAAACTCAAGATGTAAAAGGAATACATCCACCAGTAATTCAATTATTTATACAAGACAATAACTTAATAGTTGATGTCACTGATGAAGAAGGAATTGCAAAAATTACTCAACAAATTAATGTAGAAGAAGAAAAAGTAATTAATTTAAATGGAGAAAAACATCATAGATACACATATCCAATTAATACAGAAGAAGATATACTAGTTACAATCACAGCAGTCGATATTGAAGGAGTAAGCAGAACATTTAAAGGTAAAAATTATTAAAATAGATATATAGTGTGAAACCTTAAAAGGTTTCACACTGGAGGTTTATATGATTCATGAAATATTTGTTATAGAATCTGAAGAGGAAATTATTTGTAAATTAAAAGATAAGTTTAAAAGTAATAAAGAAGTTGTTTTTAGATCTATAAGGCCAAACAATATAAGTACTCATTTATTAGATGTCCCATCATTAATTATAATAAATGATCACAATATTGAAAAATCTGCTGTTATAAATCTTTGTAGAACAATAAGAAGCAATGAAGACAATAGTATTACTCCTATTATGCTTTTCACATCAAATAATTCTTTAGAATATGAAAAAGAAATATTAAAAGAAGAAGTTGAATACTTTATAATAAAACCAGTTGACTTAGATTGTATTTTTTATAGGATAAAAAATATTATAAAACTTTTATATAGAAATAGAGGCATAAGCCCTCTTACAAAATTACCAGGTAATCTACCTATTCAAGCAGAATTAAAGAAACGATTACTAAAAAATCAAGACTTTGCAGTTTTATATTTTGATTTAGATAATTTTAAAGCATATAACGATACCTATGGTTTTCTTGGAGGAGACGAAGTTATAAAACAAACTGCAAGGATCATATTAAAAAATGTAAATTCAGATGAAAACATGCATAATTTTGTTGGACATATCGGTGGAGATGATTTTGTAGCATTAGTAACAAATAAAAATTATGAAGAAATTTGCCAGAATATAATCTTAGAATTTGATACAAAAATACCTGAATATTTTTCTGATGTTGACAGAGAAAGAGGTTATTTAGAGGTACCAAATAGAAAAGGTATTATCGAGGAATTTCCATTAATCTCTATTTCAGTTGGCATAGTAGAAGTCACAAAAGGAAGATTTGATAATGTACTAGAAATTGGAGAAGTTGGAGCTCAAGTTAAACATCTAGCAAAAGTAACTCCTGGAAGCGCTTATGCAATTAATAGAAGAAAACATTTTTAAAATATAAAGCAAAATGTATAAATCTAAAAAATAGACATATATATTAATATGTATTTTTTTAGAAAAAAGCATTTTGCTTTAATTTTATGTTTTTTGGGATTATCCCTATTTTCCTTTGCAGTATCTGAAAATGTTACTAAAAGGAGTTATGAAATTCAGCAAGTTTCAGCCTTACCAGTAAATGAAAAGATAATAATAATAGATGCTGGTCATGGTGGAGAAGATGGAGGTGCTGTAAGTTCTTCTAATATAAGTGAAGCAAATTTAAATTTAAAAATAGCATTAAAACTTCAAAATCTTTTAGAACAAAGTGGTGCAACAGTAATACTTACAAGATCAGATGATAATGCAATTTATGAATTAGATAGTAAGACCCTTAGTCAAAAAAAGATTTCAGATATAAAAAATCGAGTAAAACTCTCAAAAGAAGCTTCTGCAAATATATTTGTTTCCATACATATGAACAAGATTTCTGAAACACAATACGATGGTTTTCAAACATTTTATAATAGCAAAAGCGAAAACCGGTAAAATTCTTGCTGAATCTATTCAATCTTCATTAAAAGATACAATTAAAAGGAAAAATAATAGAGTTTCTAAGCCAATAAATAATATTTATATTGTTGACCATGTAGAAATTCCACTGGCACTTATTGAATGTGGATTTTTATCAAACACTGAAGAATTAAATCTACTTGTTCAAGACGACTATCAAGATAAAATTGCATTTGGTATTTATACTGGAATAATTAATTATTTCAACTCAGTAACTTAAGACTATTTCACCATTTTCATCAGTTCTATAAATCTTTGTCTTAAGTCCTTCTAACTTTTCTATAGTACCCATACTAGGATGATTAAATTTGTTATTTTCACCGAACACCGTATTAAAGCAATTTTTGGTTTAACAGTTTTTAGAAATTCTATATATGAAGAAGTTTTAGAGCCATGATGTGCAACTTTTAATATATCTGCCTCTAATTCTTCTTTTTTATATAATCTCAATATGTTTTTTTCTGCAATCTCTTCTATATCTCCGTGTAAACAATATCTTTATTCCATTACACACAAATCTTCCAACAATTGAATTATTGTTTATATCATCATGTTCCAATTTCTTTGTCGGATATAAAACCTCAAAATATGATTTTTTATCAAATGTTATTTTATCATTTGCCTTCACTCTTATAATATTTACTTTTTTATTTATTGCAATCTCCATTATTTCTTTAAAGTTTGTATATTCTTCTTTTTGCTTAGATATAACTATATTTCTAACTTCTAAATTTTCTAATATAGCTTTTATTCCGTCCGCACATGGTCAGTATCAAAATGGCTACATATTATATAATCTATAATTTTTATCCTTCTATTTAATAAATATGGGAGTAAAATCTTTTCTCCGAACATTATAATTTTCAGCTCCTCCTCCATCTATTAAAATTTTTGTATTTTCAGGTGTTATAATCAGGCACGAGTCACCTTGTCCTACATCTATAAAATAAATATTTAATTTGTTTTGTTTTATATTTCCTAAAAATGTAATTACAATAGATATAGTCAAAAATGCAGATACTATTTTTTTGTAATTCTTCTTTATAATATATTTAAATCGTGTTTTTCCGGAGTTTTTTATATAAATATAATACAATGAATAAAAATATGTAGTATAAAATGATTTCAAAAATGTATGGAGATTTTATATATATTTTTGAAAATGGAATTTTAGCTGTATTTTCTATTATAAATAAGAATAATTCTATTAATACAACATAAATATTACCTAAAACTTTTGCCATTTCTAAAGAAACAAGTGAAATTAATACTAGTAAGAATCCAAATATAATAATGCTCCCTATTAAAAATGATGTTAGAATATTAGTTATAAAAAAGGTTATAGATATTGTTTTATATGTATATGCTATTATAGGCATTATCATAATTTGTGCTGAAAAACTCACAATAAGTATGTTTTTTATGTTAGAACATATTCTATCCTTATTTGATTTTATTTTCAATGATTTTTCTTCTACATTTTCTCTTTTTCTTTTCACAAAACAAATTATTCCGAATAGTACCGAAAATAAGATAGAAGCACTCCATTATTTCTTATATTATATGGATTATATATTAAAATAATCATCAAAGAAAAACATAAATTTGACCAAGTATCACTTTTTCTATGTAAAAGACCGAGAGCATAAAAAAAGTATTACCATTATACATGACCTTACTGCTGATGGTGTAGATCCGAACGAGTAACATAAACCCAATTAAAAATATAGCACTAATTAGCCTTATTTTTCTTTTTGAAGTATTTATCTTATCTAGGAATATAGTTAATCCTGTAATAATAATTCCGTACATGAGTACCTGATACAGCTAAAATATGATATATATTACTAGTTTTAAAATTTTCTACAATTTCATCTTCTATATCTGATATATCTCCGAAGTAACATTCCAATAACAATACTAGCTTTTTCCCCTAATATATAATTTAAATTATTCTTTATAGTTTTTCTAATATCATTGAAAAACTTAAAAACGAAATTCAAATTATCACTTTTTAAAACATGACATTCTTCTACATTCACTATACCATAAATATTCTTTTCTTTTAAATATTCTCTATAATTAAAGGCTTTATAATTAGTTGCAGACTTTGCTTTTTCATATATTCCCCTAACACATACTAAATCTCCATATTTAAACTCTTCACTTTTAGGCACATAAATTATTAAATTCGTTTTTCTATATTTTATATCTCCATTTATACTTTCTACTTTTATAGTATAACTCTTTTTATAATTTGTTTCTTTTGTTTCACTAATAATTGTGCCGAACTATATCTGCTTTGTCTATTCCCCCATATAGATTAGCAAACTTATTTTCCAGATTACTAATTTTCATATTAGAAATCATTGCAAAAACTAAAATTAAAAATATATACTTGCTATACTTCTCTACTTTTTTTATTCTTAACTCTTTGCAAATTATAACTACTCCAAAAATCAAAAAAAATACAGGAACTATACTAAAATTTAAGTATAGCCCCCATATTATACCCATTATATATCCGTACTGTAATAAATACAAACGGTCTCATTTTAATTTCCTTTTCTTAATTAAACTAAATAACTCTTCTAGCTGTTACATAATAGAATCCATCTCCAGAAATGTTTGATGTTATAACACCTTTTCTAGAATTTGCTGCATGCACAAATTTATTTCCACCAATATATATACCAACATGAGTAATCTTTTTACTTCCACTTGATTTTGAGAAAAATACTAGATCCCCTGCTTGAAGTTCTGATTTACTCACAGATTTACCGGTTTGAGCTTTGAGCCGATGATGTTCTTGATAAAGAATATCCAAAATGTTTATATACATAACTTGTAAATCCTGAGCAATCAAATCCTGATGGACTTGAACCACCATATTTATATTTAGAGCCTATATATTTCTTAGCATATGAAACAATCTCTGCACCAGTAGCTTTTCCTTTGCTTGTTGTGCTTGTTTTGCTTTCAGTTGTTTTAGTTGAAACAGTTTCTTTTTTAGTTTCAGTGCTTTTTGTGTTTGCTTTTCTATCTACTGCTGTTCTTGATGTTGTTTCTTGTTTTTTATCTGATATATAATCAGATGATACATATCCAGTCTTTCCTGCATATTCTACTTTTGCCCAACCATTTTCTTCACTAATAACTTTAACTTGAGCATTTCTTTTTAGCTTAGAAATTACCTTTCCTGATGTCTTTGCTTCTTCTCTGAAATTTACAGAACTTCCTGAGATATATCCTGTTTTTTGTGATGAAGTATTACTTTGTTCAGGTTCTGAAGCCTCTTTTTCAGCAATATTTTCTGTCATTACCCAACCTTTTACCCCAACAGCTTCAATATAAGACCAACCATTCACTTCACTTATGATATTTACTTGTTTCTCTTCCTCTGTAGTATTTATTATCATTGAATTAACTACTGGTGTTGCATGTACTTTTGCTCCAATTGTAAGAACTTTCACATAAGTTTTATTTTCTGTAGGTTCTTGTATCTCACCATCATCTGCTGGCTCTTGTGGGATTTCATTATCTGCTTTAACTGTATTATCTTCTTCTACTTTATTTTCTTCTTTAGTATCGTTTTCATCCTCTTGGACCTTATTCTCATCAGTATTTGTTTTATTCTCTTTTACTCTGATATAATCTTTTGATACATATCCTGTATATTTTACTGAATCTACGGTTGCGTTTACCTTATACCATCCATTTTCTTCCCCTAATATTTCAACTTCATCATTTATTGATAATAATTCAATTATAGTGGAATCTTTAGATGCTTCTTTTCTTAATCTTAAAGTATCTGTTGTAACTACTCCTGTTGATGCAAAACTACATAATGCAGTGCAACATATTATTGCCGCAGCCAATAAGGATATTACTATACTTTTTTTCATAAATCACCTCATTTTTTTCATCACGCACTTTTAATTATACTCTTTTTTTACTAGTTTGTCAAATTTTGGACAAAAATCAGTTTTACACTTAAATACTTATTGTATTCTCTCAATAATTTTAGTACATTTCTTATATAATTCGCATTTATTAATCTTTTTTATTTCTCTTTCTTCCATTACAATTTCTCCATTTATAATGGTTGTATTTACATTACTTCCTTTAGCATTATAAATTATGTTAGAAAATATATTTCCGGTTTGGGATAGTAGTTTCTGTATTTAAGTCAAGCAAAATAATATCTGCAAGCATTCCTTCTTCTATCTTTCCTAATGACTCCTCAAGTCCTAAAGCTTTTGCTCCATTGACTGTTGCCATTTTCAATATTTCATAGCTTTCCATATTTTTAGGATTTTCAAACTCTCCCTTTTGAAGTAATCCTGTAAACTTCATTGCTTCAAACAAATCTAAATTAGAACCACTTCCCTGTCCATCAGTTCCAATTCCTATATTTATCCCTTTATCCTTCATTTTTTGAATCTTTGCAATGCCACATCCTAGCCTTAAATTACTTACTGGGCAATGTGCAACACTTATGTCTAATGTTCTTAAATCTTCTATTTCTTCATCTGTAACTTTAACCACATGAGCCAAAATATTATGAGTTTCTGTAAAATACTTTTTCAAAACTTCTACTGGACTATCTACATTATACGCCTTTTTTATATCTAATGTTTCTTTTTCATTTTCACAAAAATGCATATGAACTGGTAAATTATTCTTTTTGGCAATATCAATTAATCTCTTTACAGTTTCTTGTTTTGTTGTATATAATCCATGAATTCCTACATTTAATGTTATATTATCATATTTATGATTATATTTGGCTATCAATTCCTCTAATTCTTTTATTCTTGTTTCTCCAAGTCCTGCTACATCATTTACAGTTCTAGTCAGTTGTAGTCTCATTCCGCTATCTAGAGCAGCTTTTATTGTACTTTCAGTCATAAAATAATGGTCATTTGCAAAAGTTGTTCCTGTTGATATCATTTCAATACAAGATAGTAAAGAAGCATAATATATATCTTCATTTGTTAGTTTATCCTCCATAGGCCAAATCTTCTCTGTTAACCAATCTTGCAAAGAATATCCATCAAGAGTTTCTCTAAATATACTCATACTTAAGTGCGCATGTGTATTTATAAGCCCTGGCATGCATATCTTATCTTCAGCATTTATGATTTTCACATTTTCATCTTTTTTAATATTTTTACCTAATTCTTTAACTTTTCCATTAGATATATACACATCTACATTCTCTTCATATCTTTCTCTCTTCTCTGACATAGATATTAAATTGCAATTTTTTATTAATATATTCATTCAACCTTCTCCTATATGTAATTTATAGTATTTTATCATATAATTATAAGTTTGTAAATTAAACAAAACTCCTTAGTACATTTTGTTCAAAACGAGCTATATTCCATAATAAATCTCAAAGTGCAAATGTATACTAGAAAATTTCCTAGTATACAAAATAGACTAATCTCATGAGATTAG
>JAAWPK010000080.1 GCA_022799935.1 Clostridia bacterium | reverse complement strand
ATAGTAATTTGTATGGCAGATTGGAATTTATCTGTCTTTTATTATGTGATGCTAACAAAAGTTAATAATTTGTAAGGAGGAAATTTTATAAAAAATATTTTTAAAATAATTGTCACTTTTTGATGAAAAAAATTATCATACAATATATAGAGAAAAATATATATTAGGAGATGAAGCAAAAGATGATAATTATAATAGAAGTATTAATTACAGTAATAGTAGCATTATTACTTACAAAAATATGTAAAGGGAAAAAAGAGAAAAAAATTAAAAAGTCTATTGGATTTTTAATAGCCCTAGAATTATTGCTATTTATAAGTATTCCCACTACATTTGCATTAGCAAATCCAAGATTAGAGATTCAAGATGTAGTAGAAATAGAAGTAAATAGCAATAAACAAATAGAAACACCTAAAACGAGTTATCTATGTCAGAATGTTTCTGATAATGTAAAAATAATAGGAGAGATAGATTATAATACAGTAGGAGATTATGAAATTGAATATGAAGTGCCAAAGCTTGTTGGAAAGTATTATGAAAAACATATTATAAGAGTAGTAGATAAAACATCTCCAGAGATTGTATTAACAGGAGAAGAAGTTGTAGATTTGTCCTATAACAAAGAATATGAAGAAATAGGAGTTACTGCAACTGATAATTATGATGGAGACATTACAGATAAAATTAATATAGAAAGAAAAGAGATAAGTGAAAATCAAATAGAAATAAAATATACAGTTTCTGATAATGCAGGAAATTTAAGCACAAAAACAAGAACAGTAAATTTTATTGATGATATTGCACCTGTTCTTACATTAAATGGAAAAGAAAAAATTTCCGTAATAAAAGGAAATAACTATAAAGAACAAGGAGCAAAAGCAGTAGATGAAAAAGACGGAGATTTAACAGAAAAAATAGAAATAGAAGGCAATGTAGATACTTCTAAAAATGGTACTTACACAATTACTTATAAAGTTTCTGATTCTAAAGGAAATGTTGCTATTAAGAAAAGAAATGTTTCAGTTATAAATCAGCCTGTTCAAGCCAAAACAGGAGCAAATGGACAGAAAGGAGTAATATATTTAACTTTTGATGATGGACCTTCTACAAGTATAACTCCTAAAATACTAGATATTTTGAAGAAAAAGAATGTAAAAGCAACATTTTTTATATTAAATTATGATGGGGCAAAAGAAGAAATAGTAAAAAGAGAAGTAAATGAAGGACATACAGTTGCAATTCATGGATATTCGCATAACTATAAAGAAATATATAAATCAGAAGAAATCTATATGCAAAATATAAAAAAATTGCAAGATAAAATAAAAAAATCTACTGGATATAATGCAACAATAACTAGATTTCCAGGAGGAAGTTCTAATACTGTAAGTAAATATAATCCAGGCATAATGTCAAGATTAACAAAAAAAGTCCTTGATAATGGATATAAATATTTTGATTGGAATATATCATCTGAAGATGCAGGAGATGCAAAAACTTCAGATGACGTTTATGAAAATGTAGTTAGCAATTTAAGCAAATCAAGAAGTAATGTTGTACTGATGCATGATTTTAATGGAAATACTAAAACTTTAAATGCTTTAGAGGATATTATTGATTATGGAATTAGTAATGGCTATACTTTTAGTAAAATTACAGAAAGTACAGCTATGGTAACTCATTCAGTAAATAATTAAATATATATAATAAGTAGCAAAACCACATATCATAAAAATAATGTGTGCAAAAGTATTTAAGTAATGTTATAATATATCTTGAAGAAGGAGGCTTATACTAATGATAGATACTAAAAGTTGGTTTTGCGATAATATAAAAAAATTAGAAAATGGAATGTATAGACTTTCATATAGTATATTAAGAAATGAATCAGATGTAGAAGATGCAGTACAAGAAACAATTTGTAGAGCATATAAAGAATTAGAAAATCTAAAAGATAAGCGAAAATTTAAGCCTTGGATTTATAGAATATTGCAAAATACATCAATTGAAATATTAAATGGAAAGAAGTATTGTTTGAATATTGAAGATGAAAATATACAAGAGAATAAAATAGATATTGATACAAATTTGACTATTTGGAACGCAATACAAAAGTTAGATAATCCATATAGAACGGTCATAACTTTATTTTATTATGAAGATTTATCAATAAAAGAAATAAGTACCATAACTGGAAGTAAAGTTGATGCTATAAAAAAACAGTTATCAAGAGGAAGAGAAAAGATAAAGGAGATTATAAAAATATGAAATTTTTGCAAGATATGAATATAAAAAAAGCAGTAAAAAGTGAAAAAGTAAAAGCTCCAGATAATTTTAGTAAAATTATTGATGAAACCTTAAATGGATTAGAAGATAATTATAGAGGAGCTAATAAAAAAACAGCATTTAGAATTACTTTTAAATTTGCATCAGCAATGACAGTTTTAGTGTTATTGATATTACCTAATATTAGTAATGATATTTCGTATGCTATGCAAGGAATACCAGTAGTTGGTAATATAGTAAAAGCTATTACTATAAGAAGATATTTTGAAAAAGAAGGAAAGAGTGAATTAGATATAGAAATTCCTGTAATAGAAGACGAAGATAAAACAAGCCAAATCGTAAATGATGATGTAAATGAACTTACTCAAAGAATAATAGATATGTATAATGAAGAAAAAGATCCAGAAAATCATCTTTCAGTTAAGTTGGAATCAGAAGTGCTAGAAAATAGTGAAGATTGGTTTACTTTAAAATTAGAACTATCAGAAGTTAGAGCAGGAAGCAATATAAGATATAAAATTTATCATGTCGATAAGAAAAAAGATAAAATAATAACATTAGCAGAGTTATTTGTAAGTGACGATTTTAAAGAAAGTATAAACAATGAGATAAAAAAACAGATGCTTTCAAGGATGACAGAAGATGAAAGTGTAGTATATTGGGTTAATAATAAGATAGAAGATTGGAATTTTAAAACAATAGAAGAAAATCAAGAATTTTATTTTTCAGAAGATGGAAATATAGTAATAGTATTTGATAAATACGAAGTAGCACCAGGTGCAATGGGAACACCAGAATTTGAAATTGATAAAGAGGTTTATAAAATGTTTTTAAAAGAAGAATATAAGTAAAAGATTTGAAAGTTCAAGAAAAAATGATTGAAAATTTGAGATAATCATCTAGACAACTTACAAT
>JAAWPK010000014.1 GCA_022799935.1 Clostridia bacterium | reverse complement strand
TTCCATGTAGATCTTCTTAATCCTGTTCTTGCTTTTGACCATCTTCTTTTTGGTTGTGCCATCTCTAATTACCTCCTTTTTATTACGACTATCTATATTTTTGTTTTATTTTTCAGTCATATTTTAGTATTATACTAGAAAAATGTTCATTTGTCAATACTTTTTTAATCTTTAGCATTAGATATTTATAATTCCACCTATTGTCTTGCTTCCTTCTCTGTTAGGAAGAATTGTTGAACCACCTGCTATTATTACTTTATCGCCTTTTTCTAAATATCCATCTTTTTCTAATTTTTGAATTCCTTCTTCTAGTAAATCATTTATTGATTCCTTTTCTGGCAATAGTATTGGGAATACATTCCAGATTAATGCTAATTGATTATATGTCTTTTCATTTGAAGTTACTGCAAATACAGGACATTTGATTCCAAGTCCAGATAAATATCTTGCTGTATTTCCAGTATTTGTATATGCTACAACTGCTTTTGCTTTAATTTTTCTTGCAATTCTACATACTGTATAATTTATATTATATTCTAAGTCTTCTGTTTCAACTTTTTGATATTTATTATTAAATCTTTCCCAATACTTTATTTGTCCTTCTATAGCTGTTGATATATCTACCATTGTTTTTACACATTCTATTGGGTACTCACCTGTTGCGCACTCTCCTGAAAGCATTATTGCTCCAGTTCTATCATATACAGCATTTGCAACATCACTTACTTCTGCTCTTGTTGGTCTTGGGCTATGTGTCATAGATTCAAGCATTTGTGTTGCAGTAATTACCGCTTTGCCTTTTCTGTTGCAAAGTTTTATTATATCTTTTTGTGCTATCGGAACTTCATAGCAAGGAACCTCTACTCCTAAATCTCCTCTAGCTACCATTATTCCTGCACAATTATCTATAATTTCTTCTATATTGTCTAAACCTTCTTGATTTTCTATTTTACAAATAATTTTTATGTCTTTTCCACCATTTTCATCTAGTACTTTTCTTACTGCAAGGACATCTTCTTTGCTTCTTACAAATGAAGCTGCAACATAATCAAATCCGTGTTTTGCACCGTCAATTAAGTCTTGTATATCTTTCTCTTTTAATGCAGGTAATTTTAGGCTTACACCTGGAACATTTACACCTTTTCTGTTTCCAAGTTTTCCACCATTTATAACTTTACATACAATATCTTTTCCTTTTATTTCAGTAACTTCAAGTCCTATTAGACCATCGTCTACAAGTATTGTTGTTCCAACTTTGACATCTTGATATAAATTTTTATAAGTTACAGATGTTCTTTCAATATTTCCTACTATATCTTCATTTACAAGTGTAAATGTTGCTCCTTTTTCTAATACTACTGGAGCATTTTCTAGCATTCCAGTTCTAACTTCTGGTCCTTGCATATCTAATAATAAAGCAACTGGTTTATCCATTTTCTTTCTAGCTTCGAAAAATTTTTCAACCTTGCCTTCTTGTTCTGGGTAGCTTCCGTGTGAGAAGTTTATTCTTACAACATCCATACCAGCATTCATTAAATCAACTAGTTTGTCTTCACTAGCTGGTCCAATTGTACAAACAATTTTTGTTTTTCTTAAATTTTTGTCCATATTTTTTCTTCCTTTCCATCTCTATCTAAAAATCTAATATATTATAACACAAAGTATGTATTTTGTATACTTTTTTTGTGTTTTTTATTGTATTTTTATTATTTGTAACATATAATTAAATTATTAATAAAATATATAATTATATATTTTATTTTAAAAAACTTTTAACGATTAATTTATAAAAATCGTATCGGAGGTAAATAAATGAAAACTCCTTTATTCAAAGGCTGTGGAACAGCTATAGCTACACCATTTTCAGAAAATCGGTGTAAATTTCGAAGAGTTTAGAAAACTTATCGAATTTCAAATTTCAGAAGGAATTGATGCAATAATTGTTTGTGGAACTACAGGAGAATCTGCTACAATGTCTCTTGAAGAAAAAAAAGCAGTGATAAAATTTGCTGTAGATACTGCAAAAAAAAGAGTTCCAATTATTGCTGGAACTGGCTCAAATAATACACTCGCTAGTATTGAAATGTCAAAATATGCAGAAAGTATCGGTGCAGATGGACTTTTAATTGTAACACCTTATTACAATAAAGCAACTCAAGGTGGTCTTATAAAGCATTTTACAGCTATTGCAGAAAGCGTAAATCTTCCTATAATTATTTATAGTGTTGCATCTAGAACAGGTGTAAACATTAATCCTGAAACTTGCTTAGAGCTTTCAAAAGTTTCTAATATTGTTGCTATAAAAGAGGCAAGCGGAAATTTATCACAAATTGCAGAAATCGCACATCTTTGCAAAGATAACCTATTTATTTATAGCGGAAATGATGATCAAACTGTACCTATTCTTTCAATTGGTGGAATTCGGAGTTATTTCAGTATTATCAAATATAGCTCCTAAAATATGTTCTAAAATGGTTTATAATTATTTAGAAGGTAATATAGATGAAGCAAAAAAAGTTCAACTTGATAGTATTCCATTAGTGAAAGCTTTATTTTCAGAAGTAAACCCAATACCAGTTAAGGAAGCTTTAAATATTATTGGGTATGATTTTGGAGAACCTAGACTTCCCTTAACAAATATCACAGATAAATGCAGAGATAATCTAATTCTTGAGATGAAGAATTTTAATTTAATATAAAAAAATGGAGAAAATACTCTCCATTTTTTCTTTATCTTTAACTTAAGCCATATGCTGATAGTAAGAATCCTCCCATATAAACCTCTATACAAGGTACTAGTACTACTAATACAAAGAAGATTAATACTATTCCAACTAGTGCATATACTAATTGAGGTAATACTTTTATTGTCTTATCTAATAAGTTATTTATATCTATTTCCATATATTCAACTAATTTTTCCATCATTTCTGCTAAGTCTGTATTCATACCTATTTTTAACATCTCTGTTATCATAGTAGATGCAAGTTTTGATCTTTCTATTGGCTCAATCCAAGATTGTCCTATTAAGATATTGTTTATTGAAGCTTCTAGAATTGATAACAAAACAAAGTTTTTTGATACATTTTTTCCTATTTCTAGAGCATCTTGTATTCTCATACCATTTCTCAAATTTAAAAGCATAGCTCTCATTACTCTTGAAAAATCTATTGCAAAAATTAATTGTCCAAATATAGGCATTGTATATTTGAAATAGTGGAAATTATATCTCCCTTTTGGAGTATTTATATACCATATAACTAGAGCAGCTATAGCTCCTATAATTGCAACAGGTATATACCAATATGCTATCAACCAATTTACAACTCCTTGGAACCAAATACTTATTGGTGGAAGTGTTGTTTGTGCCCCCATATCATCATATAATTTTTGAATTGTAGGTAATGCTACAACAGTACCTACGATTAACATTACAAGCAATAGTAAAAACTGTGCTATATTTGGTATTAATATACCTCTCAAAGTTCTATTTATAGCCTCTGAACTATCTAGATACTCTACTGCTTGCTGAAGTGCATTTGTTAAGTTTCCTGAAAGCTCTCCAACCTTTATCATATTTATATAAAGATATGGAAATACATCTCCATAATATTCCATTGTAGTATACATGTTTTCTCCGAGCCTCAACTCCTGCTAGTATATCTTCTAGTATCCCTTTAAAGGTAAAGTTCTCAGTACTATCTATTATTGTATTTAAAGCATGGATATTATTAAAGTTTGCCTTTTTTAACAAGTAAAAATTCTGTGTAAATATTACTATATCTCTTGTTTTTATTCTTTCAGATTTTGTTATTGTATGATATATCTTATCAAAATATGTTGATTTTGATTTTTGTCTATTTAATACAAGGTTTGTTGTATCTACATTTTTTAAAAGGTCTTCAACGCTACCATTATTTTTTCTAACAGCTCTTTTTGACTTAGCCCTTTGAAGTGACTTTTCTACATTAATTGGTACTAAGTTATTTCTTTTTAATTTCTTGATAGCTAGATACTTGCTACTCTCTTCTATTGTATTTGTTACTATAACACCATTAGAAGTTATAGCTTTATATTTGTATATAGGCATTTTCTGTTACCTCCTGTATTATATTAGCTTATCTTTTTTAATTTTCATTTGCATTATTGTTCTATTTAATACTTCTATATTCTTTTCCTCTATTTGTGACTTTGCTTGATCCAATGTTATTTTTTCTTCTACAAATAATTTCGCAAGAGAATTTATTAAACTTATATTTCCTTTATCTTGATTACTTTGTATTGCATCTTCTACTTCTGATATTCCAAGCTTTTCTTTTCTTATAAGTCCTGATACAATATTATCTACAACCATTACTTCTGGA
Source organism: Clostridia bacterium (assembly GCA_022799935.1). Classification (GTDB taxonomy): domain Bacteria; phylum Bacillota; class Clostridia; order TANB77; family CAG-508; genus JAAWPK01. The sequence goes on along the minus strand of JAAWPK010000014.1, from coordinate 27,092 downwards.
ACAAGCACTAATTTTCCATCTATTCCTTTTATTAATCTCTGTGATAAAACAAGTTTTAATAAAGATGATAACAAATATTTTATACTTGCTTGATCACTTATATCATAGAAATTTATCATTCTATCTAGAGTTTCTGCACATGACTTTGTATGAAGTGTTCCTATTACTAAATGTCCAGATTCTGCTGTTTCTATTGCAGCCTCCATTGTTTCCTTATCTCTAATCTCTCCAATTATGACTATGTCACAATCCTCTCTTAAAGAGTTCTTAACACCATCACTAAATGAAAGTGAATCTTTTCCAAGTCCTATTTCTTTTTGTACTATTACAGACTTTTTTGAAATATGTCTATATTCCACTGGGTTTTCTAGTGAAAGTATTTTTTTATTTAAAGTTTCATTTATTTCATTTACTAAAGCATTTAAAGTTGTAGTTTTTCCTGAGGTAGTCTTTCCTGTAACTAATATTAGCCCCTGAGGCTGACTTGCTACATTTTTCACAACATCTGGTATTCCCAAAGATTCATATTTTGGAAGTTCTGCTTTTATCAATCTTAAAGTAAATATTGGAACATCATTTGAAGTTGAGACATTTACCCTTAATCTTACATCTTCAAATTCAAAAGACATATCTATCTTTCTTGTTTCATTAAATAAAGTATCTCTATCTACATTTCCTCTTATAAAGAAATCATATATTTCTGTCATGTCTTCTTCTGTCAATATTTCACTATCATTTACTTCAACCAAGTCTCTCATTATTCTGAGCATAGGTTTTAACCCACATATCAAGTGTATATCTGATGCATTTCTCTCCATTGCTTCATGCAAAATTTTATCAATATAAACCATTTTATTTCCTCCAATTATTTTTAATATATTCTTAATTTTGTATTTAGTTCGTCCATGTTTGTATATCCGTCAAGAACTTTGTTAATTCCATCTACTATCAATGGTTTATAAGAACTTTTCATAGCTTCTTCTTTAATTTTTATTGTAGATGCATCTTGTGTGATAAGTTCTCTTAAATTTTCATTCATTACTAGTATTTCAAATAGTGCTATTCTATCATGATATCCTACACCATTACACTCTTTACACCCGTACAGCCTCATAAGTTTTCTTTCCATTTAAATCAAATTTTACTCTATCTTTTTCCTCTATACTATGGATAAAATTAAGCTCCTGTTCTGTAAAATCTCTTTCTTTTCTACAATGTGGACATAACTTTCTAACAAGTCTTTGTGAAACTGTTGTTGCAACTGTACTTGCTATATCATAGTTAGATACTCCCATTTTTCTAAGTCTTGTAATTACTTCTATTGCATCTATTGTGTGTATAGTTGATAATACATAGTGTCCTGTTTGTCCTGCTTGCATTGCTATTTCAGCAGTTTCTTTATCTCTTATTTCTCCAACTAGAATTATATCTGGATCTTGTCTTAGAACTGTTCTTAATGCATCTATAAAAGTAGATCTTGAATCAATTTCTATTTGGTTAAGCCCAGGTATTCTTATTTCAACTGGATCCTCTATTGTAGTTATATTTATCTCAGGTCTATTTAAATATTGTATAATACTATAAAGTGATGTTGTTTTTCCTTCTCCAGTAGGAGCTGCAATTACTGTTATACTGTTTCTTTTATCAAAACTATCTCTTACTAGTTGTTCATCTCTTGGGAATCCTAAATCAAATATTTCTTTTACATTTGCATTTTTCTTTAGTAACCTTAAAACAAACTTTTCTCCATATACATTCTTTTGTGAAGATACACGAATATTGTAATCAGGATAAAGAATAATTCTACCGGTCTTGTGATTCTTGTTTTTCTTGATGCATATTAGAAATTGCTTTTAACCTACCTATCAATTGTTGCTGTTTATCCTTTGAAATCTCTGCAATATCAAATAATTGACCATCTATTCTATAACGAATCCTGACTTTATTATCCATTGGCTCAAAGTGAATATCACTAGCTCTTCTATCCATTCCTGTTTTTATAATACTATCTACCATAGATGTTACATCTGTTCCTATTCCAATCTTGTCTGCTACTTTTCCCCCCATACTACTTAAAATAGCATCAATATTAGATTTAAATGTAACAAATCTATCCATTACTATACCTCTATTAAGAAGTAATAATCTAACTGTATCTATTGATTTTCTATTTGATATATCTGAAAAGCAAACCTTCGCTCTTCCTTCAACTACATCAAATATTACTGCACTATTTTGTCTTAAAACATCTACAGAAATATAATCATCCATTTGAACTTTTACATCTGTCATTGTAACAAGCATAGATTTTTCCCCAAATATGTCGCCTATTGCTTGTATTAATAAATATGGATCGCATAAATTTAAGTCATGTATTATATCTCCAAGCCTTTCACTTGGGTGAGTCTTTTGATAATCTAAAGCTGTTTGAATTTGATCCTCTGTTATAAGTCCCCTTTTTACTAACTCTATTCCTATAGGTTGTCTTCTTTTTACATCCATTTTTATTTTCCTCCTTGTCTTTTGATTTATTAAATTTCTATGATTCCTCCACCGGAATTTGGTGTGTCCTTAATCTCTATATCTTTTTCTATTGCATAAGTCATAGTAGTTTCATAGCTTCCTATTTTCATACTTATTTTTATTGTATCTTCTGAACCATTTGATAATATTGAAAAATCTTTAACATTATCACAAATTTTTACTTTTTCTCTAAAAAGTGATCCATTTTGAACTGAATATTCTGCATATTCCTTTCTTTTATTTGAAATTATAATTCCTGAACTATCATTTGAATCACTTGATGAATCTTCATACTCTGTTTCATAAGATAATATAATGTAATTATCTCCAATACCTTCTACTTCTACATTTGATTTTTTGATATCATTTAAAAAATACATATTAAATTTTGCAAATGATACTGCATATTCAGATTCTTTATCAAAATTATTTGCATTGCCATAGAAAGATGATGTTATCACTGACATTCCAGCAACTACAAATGTCATTAATATAATATACATTATTAAAGTTATAAGTGTTATTCCTTGTTCTTTTTTCATGTATTACCCTCCACTTTAGAGTATTTCAACTTGCTTTTCTTCTACTACTTTTATTCTTTTAAGCTCCAAACTCTCTGTCTTCTTTCTTGAAATTGGATAATCTATTGTTACAGTTATAATTTTTATTTTATTTGCATTTTTATAATCTTCAATAGAAACCCTTATATTATATGTTCCTTTTTTTCCTTCTACTGAATTTGCATTAATAACTATCTCTCTCATAGACATCAAACTATCAGTTTCTACAAGAGAATATGAAGGTATAACATCTTCAAAATCCATAGCGCCTATATGCTCAAACAATCCGAACAGCATAATTTAGGGCTACTGCTGTTCTTTTGGCCTCTGTTGATACAAGATAAGTGTTATAACTAATAGAAGTCATTATTGTTACAAATAACATTACTACTATAAGTGCAATTGTCAAATCTATTGTAGTAAATCCATTTTTGTTTTTTAAATTTATTTTCATTTTATCACCCAATTACATAAGAAATTATAAAGTATAACTAAAAATATATTTGATGTACAAAGATAAAATCCAATAGGTAATTTAATATTTTCCTTTTCCTTTGTTACAATTTTCCTTTTAGCCTTTTCTCTTATTGCCTTAATTGTTAATTCTAGAGCAATTAGAGCTAAAGCAAGTATTATTGTATAATTTCCTAAAATATCTCCTGTAAATACTACCATATATAATACTAGCATTAAAACTTGGATTGTATAATTTTGATATAATTTTTTCTTTAAAAATAAAGTATCTGCAAATAGCAATATACATGTTAATACTAAATATATGATATATGTATATATAGCATTTTTATTTTGTATACATACATATGTCATATATGTAAAAGAAAGCAATAATCCAAAAACAAGTAGTGATTTTTGAATATATATGTTCTCTTTATCTATACCAGCAATAATAAATAAACTTGTAATATAAAGAATAAATAGCAAAAAGTATATTATCATATTTATATTTAAATTAAACACATCCATTTTTAGTGAAAGTGCAAATAATAAAAATACAAAACCTGATAATATCTCTAATAATAAATATCTTATTCTTATTTTTTGTCCACAGTATGAGCATTTACCACCTAAAAAGATGTAGCTTAAAACTGGTATTAAATCTTTGAATTTTAATTTATTTTTACAATTTGGGCAAAAAGAATGTTTATATAATATATCTTCTCCAAGTGGGATTCTATATACGGCAAGTGTAAAAAAGCTACCAAATAATGTGCCTATTATAAAAATTATGCCATATATCAAGATTTCCATATAAACTTTTTTCACCTCTTTTACTTTTTTAAAATTTGAGGCATATACATCTAAAATGTATATGCCTTAGTTGTACTTTTGATCAATTTTCAACATGATCTATTTCATAAATTTAGCTTTAATTCAGCTTAGAATTATTAGTTTGTTGAGTATTTCTCTGGATGTAATATTCTGTCTATGCTTTCAACTTTTTCATTCATGAAATCAACAGAATTTTCCATTGTTTCATTCTCTCTTCTTTGTTCTTGAGCATAGTTAGCTGTACCATTAGTTGCAACATCAATTATTCTAGAGTTTGTAACAGCTGTTATTGATACTGCTGCTAATATTACTAATATAATTATTGTTATAATTAAAGCAACTAAAGTAATACCACTTTCTGATCTTGACATAAAAAACTCCTCCTTATCGAATTTTGTATATATTTAATTTAATAAATATAACCAATGTTATTTTGTACCTGTATTCTTATAGAAAGTATTTCCTTTTGTTGTGTTTCCTTTCACTGTTGTATTAGTTACATTATTTTTATCATTTGTATTGTTTCCTTCAGGTGCATCTTTTTCATATGGTGCAAATGGATTTGCTTTTCCTTTTTCATATTGATTTGTTTTTTCGTAATTCTTTAAATCCCCTGAAGTTATCTCATAAGTTACTAATACTGCCTCGTCATCTTTTATTTGTTCATCTAATTCTGTTTGAATACTTTCAGATGTACTATATGTTTCTATGCTAGGTACTGCTTTGTTTGATGGAATATAATCATAAAATAATACTCCCAAAGCCAAAGTTATTGCAAGTAATAATAAAAGTATGACTATTATTTCTTTTATTATCGATTTTACCATTTGTTTATCCTCCTATTTAAAGCTTAAATGTTGTTAGTATTTCCACCATGCACTTCTTCATTTAAAGCTCTAAGATTATTTATATCATTTGAATGATCAACTTTGTTTACCACTGTATTTGTTTCATCATTTGTTTGTGTTGTAGTTTGAGTTGTAGATGATGTTACCTTTGCATCATTTAATGAATTTTCATCTATTGCAACATTTCTTATTACAAATGTTGCTTGTAATTTTTCATCAGAGTATTTTTCAAGTGTAAAATCTTCTATTCTAAATCCTAACTTTGAATCATCTTCTATTGAATGTATAAATTCTGATATTGAAATATATTCACCTAATGCTGTAAATGATATATTATAATGTCCTGGTATACTTCCAGAAGACACATTAGCTTGCATTGTTACATCATACTTTGTTGCATAAAATCCAATCTTTGTCCATAAAAAGTTTATTTTATATTTTTCTGTTTGACTTGCTGCTCTTATTTCATCTTCTGTACTATATGTTATTGCATCTTGATATTTTTCTTTTGAATTTTGTAATCCTTTATAGCTTGTATTTAAACTAGCTTTTGCAACTTCATAATCTTCTTTTTTTAGATTTTCAAGTTCTGCAATTTTTTCATCAAGTCCTTCATTCTCTTCAATAATTCCTCTTACATCAGAAATTTCAAAGTTTCCAATAGAAATTCCTTGTATTACCATTAATCCTAATCCTGCAAATAAAAGGACTATTAATAATATTATTAAAATTTTTCTCATGGCAATTCTCCTTCTATTGTAACTGTAACAACTTCATTTGTTTTTTGTGAAGTATCAGATACTACATTTAACAATATTCCATCTTGACTTAATTTTGCCACAAATATACCTAGTTGTTCATATTTATCTGATTGAGCTACAATGGTAATTTTTGTTCCTGTATTTGTTATTGATTTTAATTGAACATTTACAGGTATTACATACATTATTTTATTTAGTAATGTAGGAATTGCATCTTTTAATCTCTTATTTTCTGAAGCTTGTTGACTCTTTTCTTCTAAGCTTTTAACTAACATGTCATATTCATTTGTTTTTTCATCTAACTTTGTTTTATCTGCCATAACTGCAACTACTTGTGTTTGAAGTTTTTGTTTTGCAGTAGCAGTTTCATCAACTTTACTTCTTATCTGATTTGTTAACACTGTTGCAAATGCGCCATAAGTTATCATTAAAAGTAATACGCCTGTTACTCCCCTTATAAGAGCTTTTTCTGCAGTACTTAAGGCATCTTTAAAATCCATTTTTAAGTCTACTTTGTCAAACAATGGATTTGACGGTTTTCCACTTTTTCCGCCAACCTCTTTTGTCATCCAAGCAGGAAGTTTATCTGTCATGCTCTCTTTTTTAAAGTTTGTTCCTTTTAGTCCTTCACCAAGTCCTTGAAGAGCCAATGCAATAGCAGAGTTAACCTCAATATAATCCTTTATATTTATTTCTGTTCCTACTATTCTTATAAAATACGGTCTTAATATTTCACATTTTACATCTTCTAAATATTCTTGGAAATATATATCAATATTATTTATAACAGATGCAGTACCAGAAATATATATTTTATCTATTTTATTTAAACTATCATTTAGTATCTTTTTAACTTGACCAACTATTGTATATAGAGTTGGCATTATATCATCTAAATATGCATTTTCTTCATATTGTAATTCTCTTCCTTCTGATGTATATATTGTTGAATTTTTACATATTTCATATGCTTTAGCATATGAATTCTCTTTTGCATCTATTTTTTCTAGTATGTCCTTAGTTCCAGCTTCTATTGTATATACATCATATATGCTTTGTCCAATTATTGTTGTAACTGTTGTCTTATTTTCTATGTTGACTATTGCAATATTTTCTCCACCTTCTTCTTTACTAACTTCTAGTAAATTAGATATATTAAGAGCAAGAGGTGAAGCAGCTGTCAGCTTATATTTATCTAAAAGATCTGTTCTTCTAGATAATTCTCCTTTATTTATAGATATATGAATTGCTTTTATCTTTTCTTTATCTTCTAAATCATTTACAAGTACATACCTTGTATCGAACACATCTACATTTTGTTCTTTTTCATAGCATAGTGATTCAAATTCTGTTTTTATATAATTTTGCATATCTTTCTTATTTAGCAAATTAAAAACATAGAAATAATTATAATTCTCATTTGTAGTATTAATACTTATTGGTGTTTTATAACTATAAGTTTCTGCAATAACCTGTTCTATTGCTTCATTTATTTTGTCATAAAACTTGATACCAAATGAATCAATCTTAATTACATCATTATCTTTTGACACTTTTGCATATTTAATTATATTTTCTTCTATATATAATCCTAAGCAGCTTGCCATTTTCTTCTCCTTTGTATTTTTTTATTATTTTAACAATTATGTCTATTTTAATACTTGAAAATTTTTTAGAAATTTACATTTTTTGTGCTAATTTTCTGTTTTTCATTATATTGTAGTTATATTTTATCGTTTTTTTATTAAATGTCAATATTTTTTACAAAATTGTAATTTAATTGTAACATTGTTGTAATATTTGATTTTTAAGGCTTTTAAACATTTTGTTATAAAAAAAAAGCAAAAAGTTTTTACTCCTTGCTTTTTTCTTCACTCTTAGGTTTATTCCAAGAAATGTAATCACACTTATTATCAGGGTTATTTTCACAAACATAAAATTTTCTTCCCTTTTTACTTTTCTTGATTTGTACTTTTCCACCACATTTAGGACATGGCTCTTTTATAGTTTCTATTAATGGTTTAGTATTTTTACATTCTGGATAACCAGGACACGCTAAAAATTTTCCAAATCTTCCATATTTTATAACCATCATCCTTCCACATTTGTCACATGGAATATCTGATACTTCTTCTTCTATTTTGACATGTTCTAGCTCTTTCTGTGCTTTTTCTAGTTCTGCTGAAAATGGCTTATAAAATTCTCTTATTGTTTTTTTCCAATCTTCTTTTCCATCTGCAATATTATCAAAATCCTTTTCTATATCTGCTGTAAAATCTACATTCATTATTTCTTCAAAATTATTCATTAAAAGTTCATTTACAACTTTTCCAAGTTCTGTTGGAGCTAGTTGCTTTTGTTCTTTTTCTATATATCTTCTCTCTAATATAGTAGTTATTGTTGGAGAATATGTACTAGGTCTACCAATTCCATTTTCCTCTAAAGTTTTTACTAAACTTGCCTCTGTATATCTAGGAGGTGGTTCTGTAAAGCTTTGCTTTGGATTGATTTTTTCTTTTTTTACTTCTTCTCCGAATTTCTAATTCTGGTATAGCCTCACCATCATCTTCTTTTGTCTCTTCATATACAGACATAAAACCTTTAAATTTTATCTTCTGACCACTTGATTTAAAGTCATAAATTCCGACAATTGATATCTACAGATATAGTATCAAAAATTGCATTTGACATTTGACTTGCAATAAATCTATTATATATTAGTTTATATAATTTATATTGGTCTGTTGTAAGACTTTCCTTTATTTCATCTGGTACAAGCTCTATATAACTTGGTCTTATTGCTTCATGCGCATCTTGCGAATCTGCTTTTGTCTTATAAAATCTATTTTCATAATATTCAGATCCAAAAGTGCTTTCTATCTGCTTTTTAGCTGCATTCCTTGCAACATCTGAAATTCTTGTAGAGTCTGTTCTCATGTATGTTATAAGCCCGGGTCAATCCTCTATCTTCTATTTTTACACCTTCATAAAGTCCTTGTGCAACTGACATTGTCTTTTTTAATGTAAACCCTAATTTTCTTGAAGCTTCTTGTTGCAAAGTACTTGTTGTAAATGGAGGTGCAGGACTTCTCTTCTTTTCTCCTTTTTTAATATTCTTTACAATAAATTTTTCTTTATTAATTTTTTGTAAAATTTCATTTACTTGTTCTTCATTCTTTAATTCTAATTTCTTTCCATTTTGTCCTATAAATTTAGCTTCGAATTTTGTTTTTGTTTTTTTATCTGAAAGACATACATATATATTCCAATATTCTTCTGGAATAAACTTTTCTATTTCTTCTTCTCTTTCTACTATAAGCATAACCGCAACAGACTGAACTCTTCCTGCTGATAACCCTTTTCTTACTTTTTTCCAAAGAAGTGGACTTATCTGATATCCAACAATCCTATCTAATACTCTTCTTGCTTGCTGTGCATCTATTAAATTCTTATCTAATGTTCTTGGGTTTTTTATAGCTTCCTGTACAGTCCCTTTTGTTATTTCATTAAAAGTAACTCTATATGCTTTATCTTCATCTATCTCTAATATGTGTGCTAAATGCCAAGCAATTGCTTCTCCCTCACGGTCAGGGTCAGTTGCAAGGTACACTTTTTTCGCTTTTGCAGCTTCTTTTTTTAGAGTTTTTATTAAGTCTCCTTTTCCTCTAATATTTATATATTCTGGTTCAAAATCGTTTTCTATATTAACACCTAATTTTGATTTTGGAAGATCTCTTATATGTCCCATTGAGGCAACAACTTTTGTATTTCCTCCTAAAAATTTTTTTATTGTATTTGCTTTTGCTGGTGACTCAACTATTATTAACTTATCAGCCATAAGATTACCTCCATTTCTGTTTGCTATTTTACCCTAATTGTCTTTATAAGTCAACATATTATTAAAATAAAATTTCTTCCAAGGTATCTTTAAGTCCAGTTGGTGTTACAATATTTCTTTTTAGTTTATGTATTATACTATTTATTTTTTCTTCCTCTGTAGTTATTTTAGTAACCACTTCATTTTCTATCTTAGTAAACTCCTCTCTATACTCCGTTTTTACTACTTCAATTCCATATTCATCTTTACTATCTCTTATTTTATAATATTCTAATTTAATTGGATAACTTATATTGTTTTCCTCTAGCCTTTCTTTATCAATAAAAACTCCTGCGAAAAATTTTCTTATTTTCTTTTGTTCCTCTCCTTTTATTTTTTCCACTTTCCTTTCTTGCTTTTATTTTTAAATCTTTGCCATAAGCTATTATACATTTTTCCAGTACAAAATCAAGTATTTTCGTATGCCCTTTTTCTACAAAATAGAGCTCTAATCTACCTTTTTTGGCATATTAGAACCCTATTTTACTTTTTTCTACCTTTTTTTATCAATTTTTTTATTAAATTTTGTTAGAATAATAAGCACTATTATTCCAGAAAAACTTATTATTATTCCTAAATTTAATTTTGGTGGAGTATATTTAAATTTTATTTCATGTTTTCCTTTATCCACTTTTATACCGAATAAATGTATCTAAAACTTTCGAATATGATGTTACTTCTCCATCTATTTCTATTTTCCATCCTTCTTCATATGGTATTGTAAACATTACATTTGTATTGTCTTCGTTTGCAGATATAATTCCTTTAAACTCTCTACTACTTATCTCTTCTATATCTATTGCACTTTCTTTCAATTTATTATAATGTTTCAAAAATGTTTCGCTATTTTCATAATATGCATATATCTCTTCTATATAAAGTTCTTTTTCCTCCAAAGCTATTTCTATCCTAATTTTTTCTCCAATTCTTCTTTTTCCTAAGTTAATCATTTCATTATTTCCCAAAACAAAACATTTTCTTTTTTCTTCACCATTTATAAAAATTCTTGACTTTTTTTGCTCCTTTGCAACTAAATATACATATAAGTTTTCTTCACTTTCTACTTCAAATTCATAAATCAATGCAGGATAAAACTCTATCTTAACATAGTTACCATTTTCTAATTTAACATCTCTATTACTTTCTATAATTTCTCCTCTATGTTTTATATATACTTCTTCATCAATATTTGTAAGTTTCTTTAAAATATCATTTTGTATATAGAAAGTATCATTTGTATCATATTGTTGATTTGAATTTATAGCCTTATCACCTACACTATATCCTAATCCTAAATAGTATGGATTCTTAAATATTTCAAAATACATATTTTGATAATCTTCTATTTTTTGATATTCTTTTACTAAGGCTTCTGTCTTTAGTTCAATCATATATTTTATCCCAAGTAGCATATCTACCACTTTTGTACATTCTGCATTATAATCTAAATGGACATGTCTATGTCTAACTCCCATATTTCTCAGAAATTCAATTAGAGATTTTGAATATGCTGATCCAGAATATCCAATTCCATTATATCCAAAACACAAACTATCATTTGGAGTTATATTTGCATTTTTTTCCAATCTATAAGTACTCTTATCATATTCTTTTAATACATTAAGGACATCTTTATACTTATTTACTACAATAGAATAATCAGGTTGGTTTATTCTGCTCACTTCTACTCTTATTTTTTCCATAGAATATTTTGCATTATACATCACATTTATTAAATTCAATACAATTATAATTAATATTATTATTTCTTTGCAACTCTTTTGCATTGTATTTTTATTTTGGTTTAAATTATATTTTAATAAAATAAGTAATACCCCAAAAGAAATTATTATAAGCATATCTAATCTTATTGAATTTTTTTCTATAATCTCTAGATTTAAATTTGAAGCAATTATACAAATCATTTGCAAAATAAATGTTGATAAAACTATATTCCAGATTTTTAGTCCTTCTCCTATATTTTCAAATCCGTTTTTTTGCTATTATTATATACATAAATGAGAACATAAATGCATATCTATATTCAAACCAAGCTGGCAGATTTCCTATACTCCATAAAAGGTTTACTCCATTTATATAAAAACTTAGTATAAATATTAATATAAATATAAATGATAATATTCTTTCTTTTTTACTTATTTTTTTATTAAAAAAGTAAGTTATAAATAACAAATTTATAAATATTCCACAAAATAAAGGTGGCATCCCTCCATTTTTTATTTCTGCTATATTAAAACTATTTGTAAAAATTTTGGCTATAAGATTTATTATATTAAAATTCTTATCTAAATTAAAATTTTCAATTGAAAAATTAGCTCGTCCGTTTTGAATTCCTATAAATATTGGTATCAAAATAAAACTAGATATCATTGCAGCAATAATAGAGCTAATCATAAAAATTCCGTATTCTTTTTAATACTTCTTTTCTATTTTCTGGTTTATATAATAATAATTTATAAACAAAATATATAGCTGAAAATATACATACCATAAACCCTATATAATAATTTGTAATTAATGTAAAAACAAGCACTATTACATATTTTAAATACTTTTTTTCTTTTATTATATCTTCTATGCTAGCTACAACAATTGGTAAAAAAATCACACTATCTAGCCACATAATATTAAACCCATAAGTTATAATATAACTACAAAACACATATGAAAATGCAAAAATAAGATTAGTAAATTTAACTTTTTTATTTCTATTCAAGTAATACATCATAGAAAGTCCTGTTGCTCCCATTTTTAATGTCAAAATTATAGAAAAAGCAAGAGACATATTTCCATCTTCAAAGAATAATGCAATTAAATTAAACGGACTTAATAAATAATATGCAATTAAGCCATATGTTTCTCCTCCAAGAGATTTTCCAAGTGAGTAAAAAATCCCCTCATCGCCTAGAAAAATATATTTAAAATACTTCAAAAAACTTATATATTGATCATAACTATCAATGGGGAGATAAGTATATTCTCCAAATGGATAAACTTTTAAATATGCAAAAATTATAATAATAACTAATATAGGAATAAAAAAAGCAAGAAAATATAATAATATTTTCTTTAGCTTTTCATTATCTATATCTTTTTTTAAAATTTTATTAATTTTATCTTTATCCATGTATTTTTCCTTATTTCAAAATATTTTGTATTTCTTTATAAATTCTTTCTTCTGAATCATCTATTGCTATTTTTCTTGCATTTTCTCCCATTCTCTTTAGAGTATCTTTTTCTAATATTTTTTCTATCATTTCATTTAAATTTTCTGCATTCAATTCATCATTTTTTATTATTTTAGCAGCATTTATATTTTCTAGCACCTTAGCATTATACATTTGATGATCATGTGACACATTTGGAAGAGGAATAAATATTGCTGGTTTTCCAAGTTTTGTAATTTCAGTTATGGTTGTTGCACCACTCCTGCATACTAATATATCTGCTGCATTAATAGCCTCTGCCATTTCATATATATAAGCTCTTATCTTTATACCATCTATCTTTTCTATATCTAGTCCTCGTTTTTTTAATTCTTCTTTTACAAGTTCATATTGTTTCCCACCACAACTAAGTAATATTTGGTATTTTTTATTTAATTTCTTCTCTGCAAGTTCAACAATTGTATCATTTATCTTTTTTGCCCCTTGACTTCCTCCAAATATTAGTACTGTTGGTTTTGCTGGGTTCAAATCATATTTTTCTATTTCTTTTACCTTATCATTTAAGCTTACATCTATATTTCTTGTTGGTGTTCCTGTTAACACTATCTTTTTTGCACTTTTTATCCTATCTTTAGCTTCAGCAAATCCTACCATTATTACATCAGTTTTTTTTGCAAGCATCTTTACAGCTTTTCCAGGAAATGCATTACTTTCATGTAACATACAAGGAACTTTCATATTATTTGCAGCAGTAATTACCGCACCACAAATATATCCACCTGTACCTATTACAACATCTGGCTTAAATTCTCTTACAATTTTTTTTGCCTCAGATATCCCTTTTATTGTTTTTATAATTTTCTTCAGATTATCTATGCTTATTTTTTTACTTAATCCGTATGCTTCAATTGACTTAAGCTCATATCCAGCCCTCGGAACCAAATCATTCTCAAGTCCCCTATTTGTTCCGGATAAATAAAATTTTAGCCTCTTTATTTTCTTTTTTTATTTTATTTGCTATTGCAAGCCCAGGATTTATATGTCCTGCTGTTCCGAGCTGCAGCAATTATTACTTTCATTTTTTATTCCTTTCTTTTTTATTTAGAAATAATATATATTAAATCTTCTTCGTCTGTCTAGAAATATTTAGCAACACTCCGAACCGAACATAGCAATATCAAAAGTGAAGTTCCTCCATAACTAAAAAATGGAAGTTGCATTCCTGTATTTGGCATTGATGATGTTACAACCGCAATATTTATAATTGCTTGAAGTCCTATTATTGCAGTTATTCCAGTTGCTACTAAACTTCCAAACATATCTGGAGCCTTCATTGCAACTAGAGCTCCTCTCCATACAAATATTGCAAATAATAAAATAATAACTACACACCCAAAAAAACCTAATTCTTCTGCAATTACTGCAAATATGAAATCATTTTGTGGCTCTGGAAGATATAAATACTTTTGCGTACTATTTCCTAGTCCGTGCTCCAAATAATCCTCCTGAACCTATTGCATAAAGACTTTGTATTACCTGCCAACCTGAGTCTGTTGGGTCTGCCCAAGGATCCATAAATGCTGTTAATCTTTCTAATCTATATGTACCAATATTAAAATATTTGGCAAGCACATATAATAAGCCTCCTCCTCCGAATAGCTCCGAATGCTTCCAAAGGTTATAAAATATTTCAGTTTGCTTCCTGCCATAAGCATCATAACAACAACAATTAATATTATTAGTACAGATGCACTTAAGTGGGACTGTATTCCAACTAAAATTCCAAGTATAGGAATTAAAAATAGTAATGGTTTTATAAATCCTCCAAAAAACTTTCCTAGTTCGTCTCTATGATTTGTAAGATATGAAGCATAAAATATAACAAGTGCAACTTTTGCAAACTCTGATGGTTGAAATGTCAAAGAAGTACCAATCCTTATCCATCTTGCTGCACCTTTAGAACTTTTTCCAAGTCCTGGAACTAGTACAAGAAGTAATGCTATAATTGTACATATATATGCAATTTTACCAAATTTTTTATATTTTTTATAATCTATTTTAGAAATTATGTACATAAGCCCTAAGCCTAAAACAGCACTTAGTGCTTGTGTTTTAACATATGAATATGGTTTTCCACTTTCTGAAAGAGCTGATGGAGAACTTGCAGATAAAACCATAACTACACCTAAAGATAGCATTATTAAAACTGTAACAACTAATATAAAATCTACTGGTTTTTCTTTTGTCTTAAGCTCATTGCTTTTTACTTTTGCCAATCCTTTTCCTCCTATTTTAAACGAGATAGATAGCTAATACACAAAATATCAGAGTAATTACACTAAAAACTGAAACTATTTTTCCTTCTTTCCACCCTGATAACTCAAAATGATGATGAACTGGTGTCATCTTAAATATTCTATTTCCTGTCTTCTTAAAATATAAAACTTGAAGTATTACAGATATTGTCTCAAATACAGGAATAATTGCTGCTATAATAAGTACTATTGGCATTTTTAAATAAAGTGCCATAACTACTATTGCTCCACCAAGAAGAAGAGATCCTGTATCTCCCATAAATATCTTGGCTGGATGCAAATTAAATATTAAAAATCCTAGACATGCACCACATATAAGAAATCCTAAAGTTGCTATTTCATACACTTCATACTTAATTGCAATAACAGAAAAACAAGCAATAATTATCATAGATACAGAGGCTCCGAGTCCATCTATTCCATCTGTTAAGTTCACCGCATTTGTTGCAGCAAGCATTACAAATATTATAAAAGGAATATATATTAGAATAGGCATACTTACCATTTGCTTTATTCCTGGAATTAAAGTATCTGTTCCTGGTCTAAACTTCATAAGATATAAAGCAAAAGCTACTGATATAAAAAGTAAACCGTAATATTTTATATGCAGGTTTAAGCCCTTCTGTATCTTTTAATACTAACTTTTTAAAGTCATCTACAAAACCAACTATTCCAAATCCTATTATTACTAAAACTAATAGTAATATATTACTATTTGAGCTATATACAATAGCAGTTCCAATAATTAATGTTATGGCAATTATTATTCCTCCCATAGTAGGAGTTCCTTGTTTTATCAAATGTGACCTTGGTCCATATTCCCTTTCTATTTGCCCAACTTTGAATTTCTTTAATATAGGTAATACAACTAACGCTACCATAATTGATATAATAAAGCTTATTAGTACAACCTTTATCTGCGAATCCATATATTACTTCCCCATTTCCTCAATTATTTCTCTTATGATTATTCTTTCATCAAAAGGATATGTTTTATGGTTAATCTCCTGATATGGTTCGTGACCCTTTCCTGCAAGAACTATTATATCTCTTTTAGTTGCAATCTCAATTGCTTTCTTTATAGCCTCACGCCTATCTACTATACATTCATATTTTCCGTTTGCTTTTTTTATTCCTTCTTCGATCTCTTTTATTATCATTTCTGGATCCTCTGTTCTTGGGTTATCTGATGTTATTATTGTATAATCTGCGATTCTTCCTGATAGTTCTCCCATTATAGGCCTTTTCCCAGCATCTCTATCGCCTCCACAACCAAATACAGAAATAACTTTGCCATTTGTATATTCTTTTACAGCTGATAGTATATTCTCTAAACTTTCTGGAGAATGTGCATAATCTATCATAATATTCAATTCTTTTTTATTATCTACAAGTTCAGATCTTCCAGGAACTCTAACCTCTTCAAGTGCTTCTTTTATAGTCTCTGATGCCACATTTAATTTTAAACATACTGATATTGCAGCTAATGAATTATATACACTAAATCTTCCTGGTATTCCAACTTTTACTCTTTCATTTCTTTGACCGAAGTTTTACTCTAAAATCTGCATATGAATTTGTAATAGTAATATCCTTAGCAAGTAAATCTGCCCCATTATCTATTCCATATGTTTTAATCTCACATTTATTTAATCTTTTTAATTTACAACCATGTAAGTCATCTGTATTTATAAATCCAAATTTACACATATCAAATAGCTTTGTTTTAGATATAAAATAATCTTCCATATCTACATGCTCTTTTGGGCTTATATGATCTTCTGAAAGGTTTGTAAATACTCCTATATCAAAATCACATCCATAAACTCTATCAAGTTTTAGGCTTTGAGATGACACTTCCATTATAACAGTATCTACTTTTTCCTCTACCATCATAGAAAAAATCTTTTGAAGTTCTATACTCTCTGGTGTTGTTCTTGCAGAATCTTCTAATTTTTTACCATTTATATATACCGCAATAGTTCCAATTAATCCGAACTTTTTTACCTTGTTTTTCTAACATATGCTTCATCATAAATGTTGTTGTTGTTTTTCCCTTTGTTCCTGTAACTCCAATTAATGTAAATTTTTTAGAAGGATTATCATAAAAATTACAACTGCAAATGGCTAGAGCCTTTCTAGTATCTGGAACCATTATTATAGTTAAATCATCTATACCTAGAATATCTTTTATATCAGTTCCTTCTTCTACCATTATGATTTTTGTTCCTTTTTCTATAACATCCTTTATATATTTATGTCCATCAGTTTCAAAACCTTTTACAGCAATAAACATTGAGCCATTACCAACTTTTCTAGAATCATTTGAAATTTCTTTTACATCTAAATCAATGTTTCCCTTTGCTTTAATTCCATCTATCCCCTGTAAAATACTTTTTAATTCCATATACGGACCTCCCTGATTTATTTATGTTACTTTTTAAGTTTTATTTATAATTTTACAAAGACCATTATATAATTAATTTTATTTTTTGTACAGTTTTTCTTGGAAAAATGTTTGATATTTTTGCTAAGTTTCTTTTTTTAGCTCCATATATTTAAGTAGCTCACTTAAATATTTTCCAGTAGTAGCATATCCTTGAATAATTTTATCATTCCCTTTTATACTTAACACTTTAATCTTATTTTGAATAAAATATCATATAGATTAAAATTAGAGGTGTTTATTATGTTATCAAATATATTTTATGACGCTAAAGCTTATATAAAAGGTGGAAAAAAATACTCTAAAATAAATGGCATTGTTACTTTTAAAGAAACTAAAACTGGTATCTTGGTTACTGCTAAAATAAGTGAATTACCACAATCTAAAGATCATTGTAAAGGAAGATTTTTTGGTTTTCACATACATGAGGGAACATCTTGTACTGGAAATTTAACTGACGAATTTGCAAATGCAAAATCTCATTTAAATTATACTAATTGTCATCATCCTTTTCATATAGGAGATTTACCTCCATTAATTGAAAATGATGGTTATGCATATATGAGTGTTTTAATCAATAAATTCAAAATTAAAGATATTATTGGAAAAATTGTAATTATTCATGACTCTCCTGATGACTTTACTACCCAGCCAAGTGGAAATTCTGGAATAAAGATTGCTTGTGGTAAAATTTTTAAATAAATATAATATATAGCTTTCAGATCTAATTCTTTATTATCTTATTTATTCTCTAATATCTTATCTAGTCCAATTATAAATCTAAAATGTATGATCATTTTCACATACTTATATCTAATAAATTAAACCTATTAGCTTATTTAAGTTTATTAGATATAAACTTTTTTATTACTAATTTATTCCTTTTTTAATATATTTACCATAAAGAACTTAAAGTTATATTAATTTTATTCATTTGCAAATAGAAAAAGCAAGTTATACACTTGCTTCTTCTATTTATTATATCTTAATTTATTTCTGCATTTCCAATTAGTGCTAGTTTTAATTTTGATAAATCGTTTGTTGTTATTTTTCCACTTTCATCTATATCAGCAGCTTTAAGTTCATTTCCTTCTAGAATTTTCATCTTAATATAATGCATTTTGATCTTAGATAAGTCATTTGTTGAAAGCATTCCGTTTCCATCAATATCTCCTGAAACAATTATTGTATATTCTAGTCTATCTCCAACTTTCAAAATTGTTCCTGTACCAATAATATCTTTATCATTTAATGTTTTTCCATCTTTATCTATAAGCACTAGATTTTGATTTGTATCTATATTTTCTTTAAATTTTTCCACTGTTGTTCCTTCTTTTTTTAGTAATTTAACTCCAGCTTTAATTCCTAAAATATATTTTCCATCTGTTTTATATTCTTTTAAATTAAATTTAAAATCTTCACCTATCCAGTTTACTTTAGCAGTAGCAGTACCTTTATTTCCTGCTTTATCAACAAATTCGAATGTAAATTCTCCGATTTTCTGTAAATATATATGTTTTACTTCCATTATTATTTATAACTGTTATTTCTTCACTTTCATCTGTTAAAGTTGCTGTTACAGGATTTTTAGTTTGAGATCTTTCACTATAATTTACATTAGCTGTTGGAGCTACTTTATCTATCCAATTTACACTTGCTGTTATAGTTCCATTGTTTCCAGCCTGATCAGTAAAGCCGAATGTAAAGCTTCCATTTTCTGTAAATGTATATGTTTTATTTCCATTATTATTTGTGATATAGGCATCTTCTTTACTTAATTGTACTGTTACAGTTACATTTTTATTAGTTAACCCTGTAGTGCTATATGTCAATACTGCTGTTGGCACTTCCTTATCTATCCAGTTTACTCTTGCTGTAGCTGATCCCATATTTCCAGCTTTATCAACAAATTCAAAAGTAAATTCTCCGATTTTCCATAAATGTATAAGTAAATGGGTCTTGGTTAGGATTTGAATTTTCATCAACTGTCTTTGCCTTTGCAACTAATCCATTATCTTCTACTTCTTTTCCATTATTTAAAACAGTTACTTCTTCACTAGGAATAAGTTTTGCAATTACTTCTCCATTTGTCTTTGTTTCAATGTTATATTCAATAGTAGCTGTTGGAGCTACTTTATCTATCCAATCTACTTTTGCTTTTGCTGATCCTTCCACTCCAGTTTCATTATCAACAAATTCAAATGTAAATTCTCCATTATCTTCAAATGTGTAAGTATCACTTCCACCATTATTAGTAATTGTAATATCTGTACTTGGATTTATTAGTCTTGCAACTACATTTGTATTTGTAGGTTCTGTTATACTGAATCCGATACCAGCCGTTGGATGTGGATTTTGAGTTTTATCTTGGTATAAATTGAAAGCTCTTGCTGCAAACCAATTTCCATTTGTTCTATCTGCAACTATTTTTACATATTGAACTTGTTTTGGTTCTTCTATATCAAAACTTTTAGTATTTGCCATTGCTTGCTCATTAGTATTTGCTTGGTTAGTATATGTTAAGTTTTTCTTTTGACATAACACTTCCCAATTTTCTCCATCTTCACTTCCATAAATTGTTCCATCATAAATTTTTCCGGTTTCCTCCTCCTGCTGGTACAAACTCTACTGCTGATAAATATACTGGTTTATCTAACTTAACAATTATATATCTTTGTGTATCTGTTCCATTCCAAGCAGAATGCCATCTAGTATTATAATTTGCATCTATCGAATAAGTTGCGGCTCCTCCATTATTTGTTGCTTCTGTTGAAACTCCTGCTATAGATAAATGTGATACAGGTATATATTTTCTAGTATCAGGTTGATTATCTTCAGTAAATACACTTGTCATAGTATCACTTGCTAATGCAGTACCTGTTGCACCTTGTCTTATTTGTACACTTTTATTTCCTGTCAAATCTGGAGAAGAATTACTATACGAAGTCCAATTGTCATTTTCTGCATATCTCCATTCTGTAACTAAATTAACACCTACCATACGATTTTCTAAATCATTAGCAAATATATTAGCTGGTAAACTTCCTTTTGTAATATCTATTTTGTACAAATTATTTTCTTCATATCCTGTTCCAACAATATGAATATATATATCGTTTTCTTCTGTAATACTATTTATTTCATCTTGTGATAATTGTAATTTGTGCTCTTCTTCTGCTGTAAATGAAACTTCATTCCATGTTTGTTTTCCATCTAAGCTATAGTCCCATCTAATACCATTTCCATCAAAACGGCTTGATAGTATTATTTTCCCTGATTCTTCTCCATCAAATGAGAATGTTGCTAATGTTTTGTCTGTTCTACCTAATAAATAATTAGCCATTATTCTTGTTATGCTTGGTTGGTATACTGAACCTACTTTTCCTGGCTCATATGTTCCTGTTCCTTGGAATTTTGAACCTTCTGTTAAAGCATTTGTTAGTAAAAGAGTATATTTAAATGAGTATTCAACACTTGTTAATTCTGGAGCTATTAAATTTAGTAAATGATTCATTGGTAATGGGAAATATTTTAAATTTTCAGCAACTTCTTCTGCTAGATTATACAAAGCTTCTTCTCTTGATTTATTAATTGAATTTAAATATTCTCTATATTCCTCTGATTTATATAATTCAATTAGTCCATACCAAGCATCAATATTGATATGTTGTATCTCTAATGCTTCTCTATATAATGCTTCTTGTTTTATTACATCCCCTTGATATGTTTTTGCAGCCATAATAGTTTTTTCACATTTCTCAAAGTTTTCATAATCATTTAATGCCTCTTGGGCTAATGTCATATATACTACTGAATATCCTCTACTATAACTTTCATTTCCCCATCCTAGTAGCATTCTTTCACCTTTTTCTGAAAGTGTCCAGCCACTTACATCATTGTCAATATTCCAGTATCCATATCCATTTGCATCTTGACCATAATAAATAATTGCGGCGTGTCCTGGTTGGCCAATAACTGCTGCTGGTATACCATGTGATGTACGAATATTAGAACCTGTTTTTGAAATACCTCCACAAACTGCCCCTGTTCCAAATTCATTTCTAAAGTTCATCCATACTTTATATGTCATATTTCCATCAGTACTATATGTTACTCCATATTTAGAAAATATTCCATTATACTTTTCATCCCAATAATCTTTTTTATCTGGATCATGAAATACAGAGTTAGAATAATTTGGCCAAACATATGCCATATAAGGGTGTGGTGTTAAATATGTCCACGCTTGATTTGGATGTGCTTCTATTTGGCTTTGTGTATATTCATTTAACCATAAGATTTCTTCATCATCTATAATATTGTTCATAACAAAACGCATTTCTTCTACACTATAGTTTTCAAACCATTTTGCAATATCTATACTGTCATTAACTTTAAAATTACCATTTTTATGCATATCCTTATAAATTTGATAACGAGTTACTGCATCAGATTGATTTGCTGGATTACTTGGTTGCATCCATAAAGCAACTTGTGAAGAGTGTGTTAATGAAAGTGTAATTGCCATTTTTTTATATAAATCACCCAATACAGTTCCATATTTAGATACTTCTGTTATTTCAAAATCTTCTCTATATTTATGATATAATTCATTTAAAACACTTAGAGATTTCATATATGAGCCAGTTGGTTTTCCACCTAGTATATATAATCTTATATTTTCTATATCATTCATTAACCAGAAAATTGTTTCTTCATTTTCTTTATTTAAAGTAGTATAAAATTGTAATGTATCATATCCAACATCTTTTATAAGTTGTTTTTGTAATAAAGCTAGTTCATATTCTCCAGTAATTTCTTCTCCTTCATGAGATTTAATTATTTCATCATATTCCTCTATTGTTTTAATAAAGTCCACTCTTGCTGGACCTTCATCTACATAATCCTCTTTAATTAGTTTTGCATCAGCGTAAACTGAATGGTCAGCTGCATTACTTCCTAAACTATTAGCATATAGTTTTATATAATTTGCATCTTTTACATCTACTTTTATAAAAAGGGCTTCTGTATCTCCTTTTAAAGTATCTGTTGTTCTTATTATTGATGTCCATGTTTTTCCATCTACTGAAGTTGCTACTGCAAATTTTACACCATTTCCATTGCTTCCTCTACTTGCATCTATACCAAGGTATGCTGTAAGGTAATCATAGTTATAATCGCTTATATCATATACTAATGTTGAATTTGCATGTGCACTTATTCCTTTTGGAAAGTATTGTATTTTTCCATTAACTTTTAATGCTATCCATCCATTATTATAATTTTTATCTAAATTTCCATCTAATGTTATATTTCCCCATCCGACACTTGATTGTTCTTCAATATATGGAATATCTGATAAATATATAAATTTTTCTTCATTCCTTTCTATTTGTTCTTCATCAGCTGCCAAAACAACTCCTGTTCCTAATAAATTTTTTTCTTGCATGCTTAAAAATATTATGAATAATAAAGCAAAACAAATTATTATTCTTAATAAAAATTTAGCATTGCTTTTTTTACTTATTATATTTTCTTCCATTACAAGACCTCCATTTCTTTAGATTTATCCTACTATATTATAGCATAGTTTCCTGATTATGTAAACATTTTCCGTAAAATTTCTCTAGTTTTTTCCTTTTTTGCTTAAAATATCTTCATCTCATAGTTTTCCTATACCCCATTTTCCATTTGTCCAAAAAATTCAATCTTATTTTCTATAAGACCATATATTTTAATTTATTATATATTTATAGTTAATCTCATTAAAAATATTCCTAATGTTTAGTTAAATTTTTCTAAACATCAGGAATATCTGTTCATTGCTTTTTTATTTTATTTCATCATCTTCACTTTTACAAACAATGCTGCTGCTATTATAACAGCTCCACCAATCAAGTAAAATACTATATTGCTTTCTCCTGCTTGTGGCAGAGTTGTTCTATTTACAGTATCTTCTTTAATTGTATTTGTTGGCTTAATTGTATTTGTTGGTTTTGTATCATTTCCTCCTGGAACTGTTGTTCCTGGATTATTGTTTCCACCTTGGTTATTATCTCCTCCTGGAACTGTTGTTCCTGGATTATTGTTTCCACCTTGGTTATTATCTCCTCCTGGAACTGTTGTTCCTGGGTTATTACTTCCACCTTGGTTATTATCTCCTCCTGGAGTTGTTGTTCCTGGATTATTATTTCCACCTTGATTGTCGTCTCCTCCTGGAGTTCCAGATCCACCTTGGTTTCCATTACCTATTTTTATATCTATTTTTGCCTCTTCTGGTTCTATGTCTCCTTCTCCACCTGCAGCCTGAATTGCTGTCATTTTTATAGTTCCAGCAGCCTTTGCTTTAAATTTTATTTGAAGAATTTCTCCATTTTCAGTCATAAGTTTATTTGTATCTGCAATTAAAATTTTGCTACTAGCACTATAGTCTACTCTCCAGCCATTTATTCCTACTACTTCTAAATTTTCAAAAGAATTTTCATCATATTGTAGTTCTGCTCCAAATGAATTTATTCCATTTCCTACTTGCATACTAGTTAAGTTAACATTTATAGTTACTTCATCAGATACTTTATATTCAGATTTGTCTGATTTTAATTCTACTTTAAAAGATCCTACTGCATATACACTTCCAATAAAACACATTATTATAGCTAATATTAAACTTACTTTTACTAGTTTTCTCATAAGTTCACTTTCCTTTCATTCACTTTATTCTATCTTTTATATTTTAACCTAAATTTAAAATAATTGCAATACATTTCTTTAAGTTTTTAATATATCTAGCAAAATATCTTTTATCTCTAAAAAGATGTTCTAGATGTATATGAATTATTTTGGAGTACAATATGATATATTTACATCATAACCAGTATTGTTCCCCTTCATGTTAGAGAATATACTTTTTTGAAAAATACATTTATATCTAGTATTCTATTTGTATACATCTATAATCATAATAATTATACTCTGCAACCTTTTTACCAAAAGTATCAAATGAATGTGCAGCAACTAGTGTATTATATATATCCTTAGAATTTTGTACTACTACAAGACTATGTGAAAATTTATTCCCATCAAGGTTTAATTGTATAATATCTCCTATATTTAATCTATCAATTGTAGTCTCTCTCCCAGTTGGTCCATTCCCTTTATTTGATATTAAAAATTTATATAAAAATTCTACACCAGTCCACGAAGGAGATTTATTATTGCCATCTATATAATACCATCCATCATTTTTGCTATAATTCATTTGTTTACATCCTTCAAAAATACATTGGGATACAAAATTTGTACAATCTCCTCCTATCAAATCATAATTATAATATTGAGGATTTCTTAAATATGCCCATGTTTTTGCATATTCATAAACACTTTTTCTATCATACTCTCCTTTACTCATATTAGCCTCCATCTGTCTTCTTTACTTCCATATACGGAAGTACTTCACTTAAAATTTTTCCAGCAACTGGTGCAGCTACAGCACCTCCTTGGTGTCCCCCCTCTCCTGTTGGATTATATAAAGCAACAAGAATTACAAGTTCTGGATCATCTGTTGGTGAAAGTCCCATAAATGATGTAACATATTTATTGGTATTTACGCCGATCTTCTGATGTTCCAGTTTTTCCACCTATTGTATATCCTTCAACTTTTGCATTTTTACCAGTTCCTTCTGATACAACTGAGTTCATCATATCTCTTACTTTACTTGCAGTTTCTTCTGAAATCACATCATTTTTTATCTCTGGTTTTATTTCTGTTTTTTCTCCTGTTTCAGAATCAACTATTGCTGTTACAAATCTCGGTTTTACATATTTTCCTCCATTTGCAATGGATGATACTGCTGTTACTAGCTGAATGGGTGTTACTTCAAATCTCTGTCCAAAAGATAGTGTTGCAAGTTCTACTGGTCCTACTTTTTCTTCTGCCAAAAATATGCTTCCTGCTTCTCCTGGTACATCTACACCCGTTTTATATAAAAGTCCAAATTTTCTTAAATACTCATAATATGTTTTTACTCCTATTTTTTGCCCAAGCCCAATAAAAACCGGATTACAAGAATTCATTAGTGCATCTCTTAAGCTTTCAGGTCCATGTGGTCTATAATATCTCCAGCATTTAATACGAGTCCCTGCAATTTCTATTGCTCCTGTGCAACCATATTCTCCCTTTTTATCTGTTTCTTTTGCAATTCCTTCTTGAAGTGCTATTGATGTTGTAATTAATTTAAATGTAGAACCAGGTTCATAAGTGTCTGTTATTGCTTTATTTCTCCACATCTGTTGTAAGTAAATATTTTTTTCTGTTTGTGGCAAAGCATCCCACGAATTTTTTATTTCTTCTAAATTTATTGTAAAAGGGTCATTTAAATCATATTCTGGATATGTTACCATTGCAAGAATATCTCCTGTATCTGGATCCATTATAACTACAACTCCACCATCTGTGCATACATTATCTATACAAGCTTCTTCTAAATACTTTGTTGCAATTGATTGTATATTAGAATCTATACTAAGAATAACATTACTTCCGTGGAATAGCAGCTATATATTCTTCTGAACCTTCTCCTATAACTTTTCCAGATGCATCTGATGTACGAACAATCTTCCCTTGTATTCCACTCAAAACATCATTATATTTAGCTTCTATCCCATCTAGTCCCTGGTTATCTGCTCCAGTAAATCCGAATTATGTGTGAAGCTAAGTTTCCATTTGGATAATATCTTTTTGTATCTTCATCAATATTTATTCCTGCAACTATTTCATTTTCATTCATCCATTTTCTTAATTCATCTGTTTTCTCTTTATCTACTTTTTTTACTATCGTTTCTATTGATGTCTTTCTTTTTACTTTTTTTAAAACTTTCTCATAATCTAAT
Organism: Clostridia bacterium; assembly: GCA_022799935.1. Lineage (GTDB taxonomy): Bacteria > Bacillota > Clostridia > TANB77 > CAG-508 > JAAWPK01. The sequence continues at coordinate 395 of JAAWPK010000014.1, read as the reverse complement.
TCAAATATATCAGATAAAGCTTTTGCAACTTTTTCTTTATTCTCTGCTGATATATTTGTTGGATTTACAGTAATAGTTTCTACACTTGCACTCATTGCTAAAACTTCGCCGTTTCTATCATAGATTATGCCACGATTTGGATTTATCTTTCTATCTAATGTTTGCTGTACATATGCAAGTGTTTGTAGTTCTTCTCCTTGCACAAGCTGTATATACCCTATTCTTATACTTAATAGAAAAAATAATCCTACACATACAAGTAAGGCATTCCTTATCCTCTTTTTTCCTCTAATATTTGCCAAATTCAATTCACCTCAAAATTGTAATAATTTATATATTATTTATATTTAATTTAATCAAAGTTTATGAATCTACTAAAACTATTTAAATAGTTT
>JAAWPK010000079.1 GCA_022799935.1 Clostridia bacterium | reverse complement strand
GTCGCAAAATTTACATAATTTCATAAAATATATGGAGCATAATTTAAGGGGGAGTTACATTTGAAAATAAACAATAAAAAGATAGCTTTTGGTTTAACTAGTTCTTTTTACGCATTTAACCCTACCATTAAAGAAATCAAAAAAATTGTCAAAGAGCATGGGGGTGAAGTTTTACCTATAATGTCTGAGCGGTGCTTTTTCTACTGATACAAAATTTGGCAAAGCTTCTGATTTTATTATACAGCTAGAAAATATCACTAAAAAAGAAATAATAAATAGTATGGAGAAAGCAGAAAAAATAAATTCAGATATTATGGTTATAGCTCCTTGTTCTCGGAAACAGTTTAGCAAAACTTGCATCTTCTATATATGATACATCAGTTCTAGTAAGTGCTAAAACTCATCTTATAAAAAATAAGCCTATACTTCTTCGGAATTGTTACCAAAGATGGACTTAGTACTAATGCCGAAAATTTAGGTAAATTATTAAATAGGAAAAATATATTTTTTATACCTTTCTCACAAGATAATCCAATTACTAAACCAACCTCTTTAGCATTTTCTCCAAAACATATAATAGAATCAATCGAATATTCTTTAGAATACGAGCAAATACAACCTTTATTATTGTAAAAGAATATGTGCAAACATTTTTTTGTATTTTTTATAAAAAAGTATTGACTTTAAACTTTTGTTCGTATATAATACATTTACATTAAGCAAATGGTTGTTTGCTAAAAAGGAGATGTTATTATGAAAATAAAAAATATGAAAAAATTTTTAAGAGCTATATTAATAATTATAGGAGCTATCATTTTTATAAATTTAATTATTCCCAAAAATATATTATCTCATCAACAGATTTCAAATAAAACCGTAGTTGTATGTGATGGAGATACATTGTGGAGTATAGCTAAACTAGAACAAAACAATAATTCTTATTATGATGGGAAAGATATAAGAGAAATAGTTCAAAGCATTAAAAAGATTAATAATTTATCTAGTGCTAATTTAAAAATAAATCAGACATTACAAATTCCTACATATTAAAACAAAAAGTACAGAAATTTGATTATAGTTAAAAAATAAAATTACTATTATCAATTTACTGTACTTATGTTATTAAGTTAATGTTTCATTTGCAAGTGGATTACTTTCAACTGCATTTCTAACTTGACTATTTGCAACATGTGTATATATCTCTGTTGTAGAAATACTTTCATGACCTAATAATTCTTGAAGTGCACGAATATCTACATTTCCATATTGATACATTAAAGTTGCTGCTGTATGTCTCAATTTATGTGTTGAAAAATTATCAAGTCCTGCTTTGTCTAGCTCCTTTTCAACTATGTGTTGTACAGATCTACGACTTATTCTTTCTAATCTTTCACTTAAAAATAGAGCCTCTTTGTCTTCAGGTTTTATACGCTCTTTTGGCCTAACATCTAAATAATTATTTATTGCATCCATACAAGCTTTATTTAGGTATATAGTTCTTTCTTTATTTCCCTTACCTATAACTGTCATTTTGCAATCATCAAATTTAATATTTTTTATATTGATACCTACAAGCTCAGATAAACGCATACCACAATTTAAAAATAGAGTAATGATTGCATAATCTCTTTTGCTATTTCTATTATTATCATCTGCTACAATATGTAATAATTTTTGGCTATCTTCTAAAGTTAAGTGTTTAGGTTGTCTTTTGTCTAATTTAGGTGCTTTTAAGTTTTGTGCAGGGTTTATTTCAAGATCTTTTTCCTCAGTCATATATGCAAAAAATATCTTTATTGTAGACACTTTCCTTGCAAGAGTTGCAGGCTTACTATCATAGTTAGATTTCAGATAGTATAAGTATGATTTTATATCATCTAATGTTATCTTACTTAAAAATTCCATATCTAGTGAATGTATATCAATTTCTTTTAAATTTTTATTTGAAGAATTTCCCAAATGATTAGACATAAATTTAAAAAAATTAGCTAAATCATAATTATATTCCTTTACAGAATTTTTAGATTTATTTAGTATAACTTCTGAATTTTGTAAAAATGAATTTAAGAATTCTGGATTCTCAGATGGATCTATCATACATTTCTCCTCCATACTTAGTATTATTTATATAAATTATACAAATAAAATTTAAAAAAATCAAACTAAATTTGATACTTAAACAAATTTTTAAAATTTTAGAACTTAGATTAATAAATTAAAATTTTGGCAAAATTCTTAAATCTATCTTTGAAGTTATGCTGAACTATGTTATACTAATATATATAAATATTATAAAAATAGGAGAAAAAAACTATGCAATCTTTACAAGAGTTATACAAAATAGGTAATGGGCCTTCTAGTTCTCATACAATGGGGCCCAAAAGAGCAACTGAGATATTTAAAAATAAATATAAAGATGCTACTAAATTTAAAATCATATTATATGGTTCACTTGCTTTAACTGGTAAAGGACATTTAACAGATTCAATCATAAAAAAGACATTAGATGGATATGAAGTAGAAATTGAATTTGACAAAAAAACAGAATGTAGAATACATCCAAATACTTTTGATATATTTGCATATAAAGAAGGAAAACTTTTAGACAAATGGAGAGTATTCTCAGTTGGAGGAGGAACTTTTAAAGTCGAAGGAGGAAAAGATATTGTTTTCAAAGATATTTATCCTCAAAAGAACTTTAAAGAAATAAAGGAGTACATAACACAAAATAATATAGATTTATATGATTATGTCTGTTTAATGGAAGGAAAAGAAGAAATAATTGAATTCTTGAGAAAAGTTTGGGAGGCAATGCAAAATGCAATACAAAATGGTCTAAATTCAACAGGAATTATACCTGGAAAACTAAAACTCCAAAAAAGAGCTAATAAAATCTATGAAAACAAATTAAACTTTGAGACAAATGACATAAAAAAGACCAGGTTACTTAGCAGTTATGCTTATGCAACAAGTGAGGAAAATGCAAGTGGTGGAATTATAGTAACCGCACCTACTTGTGGAGCCTGTGGAGTATTACCAGCTGTACTTTATTATATGAAACATGAATATAATATTGAAGATACAGAAATAATAAAAGCCTTAGCTGTTGCAGGTATAATAGGAAATGTAGTGAAAACAAATGCTTCTATTAGTGGAGCTGAATGTGGTTGTCAAGCTGAAATAGGAACTGCTTGTTCTATGGCAGCAGCTGCTGCTGCATATTTGTTTAAACAAGATATTGATAGAATCGAAAACTCAGCAGAAGTTGCAATGGAACATCACTTAGGTTTAACTTGTGACCCAATTTATGGATATGTTCAAATTCCTTGCATAGAAAGAAATGCTGTAGCAGCACTTCGTGCACTTGACGCAGCGACATTATCTTTAATGTTGGAAAAAAATAAAAAAATTCCATTTGACTTAATTGTAGAAACAATGTATGAAACAGGAAAAGACTTAGGAAAACATTATAGAGAAACAAGTGAAGGAGGACTTGCTAAGAAGTATTGTAGAAATAAATACTTTAATAAGGAAATGAAAGATTAAAATATTCTTGAAATTGCAATATATAAAGATTTATGATATAATTATAATATAGAAATTGAATAAATGAGATTTAAT
>JAAWPK010000078.1 GCA_022799935.1 Clostridia bacterium | reverse complement strand
TGTTGATATAAATAACATTATTCCAATTAGTGGAATTATAAATGTAACATCAAATGTGCCTTGAAATGCCAACATTATATATATTACAAATATAATTATTGTTGATTTTAAATTTGCTTTTATAAGTAAAAAATCCTTTTTTATTAAACCTAACATATTTTTTCCCCCTTAATTACTAATACCATTAAATCCTCGAGTGTAATTTTGTCTATTACACATCCATTGTATTTTTTATTTGCTTGCTCTTTACTGCTAACTAATATTTCATAAGCATATTTTGTTTTCTTATATGCAATAATATCTTTTTTATCAATATTTGAAAAATAGTCAATATCACATTTTAAAATTCCATAGTTATCAATTATCTCATCTCTTGACTTTTGTAACACTTTCTTTCCTTTATCAATAAATATAATCTCATCTGCTATATGCTCTAAATCACTTGTTATGTGTGTTGATAAAATAATCGAATGTTCTTCATCTTCTATAAATTTTTGGAATATCTCTAATACTTCGGATCTAACAACTGGATCTAATCCACTTGTTGGCTCATCTAATATTAGTAGTTTTGGTTTATGAGAAATAGCTGCCACTATTTCTAACTTTTTTCTCATTCCTTTTGACATTGATTTTAAAGGTTTATTGTCTGGTAAATCAAACTCTTTTAAATAAGAAAAATACAATTTGCTATCCCAGTTTTTATATACATCCTTCATAGCATTATTTATATCTTTTGCATTTAATAATTCTGGAAAAAACATATTATCTAAAACTACACCTATATCTTCTTTTATTCCTTTTTCTTCTTTTTTATAATCCTTTCCAAATATTTTTATTTCTCCATCATCAATTTTTATAATATTTAACATTGCTTTTATTAGTGTTGTTTTTCCTGCTCCATTTTCTCCAATAAGACCTACAATGACTCCCTTTGGTATTGATATGTCTATTTTACCAAGCTCAAATTTGTCATCATATTTCTTTTTTAAATTCTTAATCTCAATAATATTTTCCATTTACTTATCCTCCTTATAAATTATTTTAAACATTTCAATTACATCATTTTCATCTATCTCGAATCTATTTGAAATGCTAACTATCTTTTCTATATATTTTTCTATATCTTGTTGTGCTTGTTCTTTTGCAAGTTGTGTATTTTTAGGTGCTACAAAAGTTCCTTTTCCTTGTATAGATTTTAAATATCCTTCTTTCTCTAATTCATCATAGGCTTTTTTTATAGTCATAGCACTTATTTTTATCTCTTGTGCTAATACTCTTATAGATGGCAATAGTTCATCTTCATTCAGTTCTCCTTCTAATATTTGGTTTATAATAGATTTTTTTATTTGTTCATATATTGGAATAGAACTGCTATTACTAATTATCATTTTCATATTATCGCCTCCTCGTTATACAGTATATAACAGTATATAACACTTTGTCAATATCTTTTATTAACATTTTTATATATGTGTACAAAAAAAGCAGATATTCTCTGCTTTTTTAAATCTCTAAAAATTTCTAGTTATATCTGATTGAAAATTACTGTTCTTTCTTTCATAGTTATCTTTCATTTTCTTCAAATTCTTTTAGTATATAATTTATATTGCATTAAAATTTCTCCTATTCTGCTGTAATATCAATATTTCCTTTAAAATCAACTAATTTAATTGTTAAGTAGTAACTAACTCCTTCAATATAAATACTATCTTCATATTCCCCTGTATTACTAATTAAAGAAGTTTCATTATTTCCCAATTTTGCAATTACATCTATATTACCACTTTCTTTTTCTATTTTTATTTTTACTTTTACATGGTCTCCATTTTTTCTAGAAATAGCTGTTCCACCAAATATCGTTTCTTCTGCTGAATAATTATCATAACTTGCTACATAAGTTCCAACATATTTATCTATTCCATATTTTCTTTTACCTTTTAATTGCCAATTACTTGTTAAACCTGCTGTGTCAAAACTTTGTATAAATGAATCATAAATATTTATAATTTTATCTTTTGGATTCTCTGCAATTCCTGTATTAAAAATTGTAATGCATAATATTATTACTAATGCTATGATTACTAAAAATACCATTTTAAATATTCCAAACATATCCATTTCTCCTCTTTAATAATATTTTTGCCTTCAAACTGTTTCAAACACTTTGTGTTTCTACAATAAAAAATTTCTTTTAATCTACTATTATTATAACTTCCTTTTCTGATAGTTCATAGTGATTTATCTTACATTACTCTTACGATTTTGTAAGTTTTCTTCTTTATTAAAAAATATTGAGATGAATATCTTTTACAAAATCCTTCCCCCAACTATTGACAAAGAACCAAAAAACTATCCTGCAAATATAACAGAATAGAAATTTTATTTTATATCTATATAATTTTTATAGTTCTAAAAACACAAAAATAGCTCAATCACATTTATAGTAATTGAGCTATTTTTTGGAGCCACCTGTCAGATTCAAACTGACGACCTATTGATTACTAATCAATTGCTCTATCAACTGAGCTAAGGTGGCATTAACTACATTTGTAATTATAATTAACAAAAATAAATTTGTCAATAGAAAATTTTATTTATATTTTTATAATTTATCCAATTATTTAATTTACTTTCAAAATATCAAAAGCTAATATAAAAAATACAAAAAGACGCTAGAAAAAATCTAACGTCTTTTTGTTTTATTTTGCATAATCTATTACACGAGTTTCACGTATTACATTTACTTTGATTTGTCCTGGATATTCCATTTCACTTTCAACGCGTTTTGCAACATCTCTCGCCATAATAACCATATCGCTATCAGAAACTTTATCAGGTTTTACTATTAACCTTACTTCTCTACCTGCTTGAATTGCAAATGAAGTTTCAACACCTTCAAATGAATTTGCAATTTCTTCAAGTTTTTCTAGTCTCTTAATATAAGCTTCTAATGTTTCTCTTCTTGCTCCAGGTCTTGAAGCAGAAATTGCATCAGCAGCTTGTACTAAAATAGCTTCTATCGAAACAGGTTCAACATCACCATGATGGGCTTCTACAGCATTTATTACAATGTTGTTTTCTTTGTACTTTTTAAGTACTTCAACTCCTATTTCAACATGAGTTCCTTCCATATCATGGTCTAATGATTTTCCTATATCATGCAATAAACCAGCCCTTTTTGCAATTTTCGAATTTACCCCAAGCTCGTCTGCCATCAAGCGGGCTAAATTTGAAACTTCAATTGAGTGATTTAAAACATTTTGGCCATAACTTGTTCTATATTTTAATTTTCCAATTAATTTAACAAGGTCTGGATGCAAATTATTTACACCTGTTTCTAATAAGGCTCTTTCACCTTCAGATTTAATAATTTCTTGAACTTCTTCTTTAGCTTTTTCTACAACTTCTTCAATTTTTGCTGGATGAATTCTTCCATCATCAATTAGCTTTTCTAAAGCTATTCTTGCAACTTCTCTTCTTAATGGGTCAAATCCTGAAATAATAACTGCCTCAGGAGTATCATCTATTATTAAATCAATTCCTGTTAATGTTTCAAGAGTTTTGATATTTCTACCTTCTCTACCAATTATTCTTCCTTTCATTTCATCACTTGGAAGAGCTACAATTGATACTGTAGTTTCTTGAGAGTGGTCTGCTGCACATTTTTGAACTGCATAAGTTAACAATTCTTTTGCTGTTTTATTTGCATCTTCTTTTGACTTTTGATTTGCTTCTCTAATAATTGCTG